>DAISJE010000239.1:0-7031 GCA_036821665.1 Bryobacteraceae bacterium
TAGAAGCGGACTTCCCGTTCCCTATCCAGCCAAATGTTCGCACTATCGAAGGCTTGAAATCTGGCTTCAATTTAGTCATCAAGTGTTGCTTAGATGAAAAAACCTGGCCGATTTGGCGCTTGCTGTTTTCTGATATAATTCCTCGCTGTCTTTGCAACGCGCTCTAGAATAGCACTGATCTAGGAGGGAACATGAAACGCGTACTCTGCCTGAATATTTTCGTGAGTAGCTTTTTCGCGATTGCTGCCGCACATGCATCTACATTAGTCGCTTCTTATAGCTTCAACAACACCTTGGCGGCCGACCAAGCGGGAATCCCGAGCTTGATCTCAGTAGACCCACTCGGCCTCAATGGATTTGAAAACGCAACTCTCAACGGTACGGTCCGGCCGGTATTTCACTGGCAAGGCGACGCCATCCCTTCGACCCAACAGGCTGGGTTAACGCTGGACACGACTGGCCTCGTTCAATATGAAAATTACTCAGTTGAACTCACCTTCGAGTTTCTTCAGGCCGCTCAAGCAGGAGGGGGTTGGCGCCGTATTATCGATACGCAAAACCGCCAGTCTGACAATGGTTTCTACGTTGATCCAGGTAATCGCTTACAGGTCTACCCCGTGGTGACAGGATCAACAATTTTTAGCACCCCTGGTTTTCACGACGTGCTGTTAACTAACTTCGTGAATGGCAACCAACGAGAAGTTAAGGCATATTTGGATGGCGTTTTGCAATTGCAATCGGATACAAATCAACTTAATCTCGACAATCCTGACAATCCAGGCCACATTCTGAGTTTCTTCCTTGACAATGTAAACGGGCCAGCGCAGAACGAATTTGCAGATGGCGAGATTGCCTCACTGCGCCTTTACGACGGTATTGTTGTTCCCAGCAATAGTGTGCCCGAACCGAAAACTTCGGTGCTTGTGCTTGGCGGTCTGTTCCTTGCGCTTATTTTTCGCAAAGGTGTCTCCCGGTTGTTGAGTTAGCCCGGGCGCGCAATAAGTTGGCGACTTCCGGCCACTTGACGCGCAACAAGTCGGCGAATCGCTCAATTTGCTTCGGCGGCGCTTGAGCGAGGCGAACCGCAAACACGATCACAGATCTTTCAAAAAAAAATTCGCCAATCAGAATCAAATACTTAGCGCAATCCGGATATTCGTATCTGACGTAACCACAGATACGCTCGTGGCCGTGATAGGCCCAATTAACAAGATATTCGAATTTCTGATTGCAGCGATCTTTGTCCTTTTCGCAGTGCTCGCGGTCCAAGAGTACATGAAGCAAAAACAGGAACTGCAGCAGCGAGCACCCGTGACTCAAGGCGCGCTGGAATTTGGCGGATTCAAGCCGCTGCTCACGATGCCGGCCGGCATAGGGGCATCTAAGCCACCGGTGAGCGTATAGTTCTGAAGAGCAATGGCATTGCTCCAGACGTTTTGTAGAACCGCCACGTAAGCGGCCTGCAGTTGAAACAGAGTTCGCTGCGAAACGATCACCTGCGGATAAGCGGCTCCCATCTGCCGGTATTTAGCGAGATAGAGTTGATACGCTCGCGCGGCACGGGGGATCATTTCATTTCTGTAGCGTTCGCCTTCCGCTCGTCCAGAGAGATAGGCCTGGAGCAGTGGCTCCGCGCCGCGGCGAAGGGAAAGCTGAACGCGCTCAAGCTCGGCGCGCGCCCGCTCCATATCTGCTTTCGCCGCATCGACGTTACCTTGGTTCCGATTGAAGATGGGCAGAGTAACAGACGCGGTTACAAAGCCTTGTGCTCCTACTGCGCTCCCTCCCTCACCATTCAATGGTTCGAAATTCTGTTGCAGACCCGCGCGAATCTGAAGATCCGGGATGCTCTCGCGGCCGACACTCTTCAATTCGGACTCAGCGCGGAGAACGCTTTGACGGGCGCGCTTTATCGACGGGCTATCCCGAATGATGTCATTGATAATCCGATCCGAATCGATAATGGGCGGGCTTTGTAAATCTCCGGCAAGAGGCGCGAGCGGAAGATCCGGTTTTCCGCTAAGCGCCGCTAATACGCGAAACTCCTGGACGTAGGTTCGCTGCGCAGTCGTGTAATCCACGGCGGCCTGTTCGGCTTCGACTTCGGATTGCAGTACGTCAGGCGCGTCTGCTTGCCCTACATTGGCTAATTGATGTGCCGTTTCGACGGCGTCGTTTGCCAAGTCAACCAGATTCCGGCGCACTTTGACAAGCTCCTGGGCGGCTAGCGCAACATAATAGCTCTGCGCTACATCGCTCAAAACGCGAGAGCGCTGTTCTGCTGCGGCGAATTCATCTTCCCGCTGCTGCGCCTCGAAGACATTGCGCCGCAAACCGAGCTTTCCGCCCAGCACAAACGTTTGTTGAACAAACGCCCCCTGCTCACCGCCACGAAAGGATCCCCCGCGTATTTCGGAGCCATCGTATCCAATTGTCGGATTCGGTAATAGTCCAGCTTGCCGGGCTAATGCCGCAGACTGCTGTATCAGAGCATGTGCCTGCTTCAAGGTCGGATTTGCAGCAAGGGCGAACTGCTGAAATTGATCCAGTTGCATCGCCGATTTTCCAGCAACATCCTTCAGCAAATCGGGTATCGCAGTTGCAGGCCCATTCTGTTGCGGCATGTTTTGCGCGTAAGCCGCAGCGAAACAGGTCGCGAGGAGGAAAATGAATTTGAATTTCATGTTTTTTCCTCGATCACATCGGATGCTGCATGCCAGGCATGGCGGAGTCGCCCTGCCGAATCAGTTCCATAATGCGGTCGTAGCGATCGGGCGGCAAGACCCGCACGAACGTCATCATGCCTTGCATGAAACCACTCCAGCCCGGGCGCAAGCCGAAGTTTTCAGGCTTCTCGACCAGTTTGTCCATCGCCATCATAGGGCTCTCCATGTAAGCGTCTTGCGGAAAGCCAGGAACGCGATTGGCATCCTTGCTGACGTCTGCTTCCATGCGCATTGCGCCATGCTGCATTTCGTGCATGTCTTGCATCGAGGCAATCTCTTTCTCTTCCGTCATCGGATTATTTGAAGCAGTCTGATCGTTTGTTGAGCCCACGCCCATTCCGCGGCCAAGGCTGGGACCGTAATCCTCGCCTGTGGGCGCTCCGGGCGCGCCATTAAGCATTCCCATTCCGTTATTCATGCCGACGCCGGCTGGCATGCCTGTGCCGACGCGGGACATTGGGCCCACATTCGAGGACATTTGGTTCATCATGTGGTGCGGAAGATGGCAATGGAACATCCAGTCACCCGGATTATCCGCCACAAATTCGATGTCGCGCGCCTGCGCCACACCAATGAGTACGGTGTTTCCAGGAATCCACGCCGTTTGTGGAATTCGCCCCCCCTCGGTACCGGTGACTTGGAACGTATGGCCGTGCAAGTGCATCGGGTGATGATCCATACCGAGGTTGACCATGCGGATACGAACGCGATCGCCAAGCCGTACTATGAGAGGCGTCGTTGCGGGGCCAGCCTTCCCGTTCATGACAAGCCAGTTGAACTCCATGTTCATCGTGTTGGGAACAGAGTTGTTCGGAAGCACCGCGTATTCCTGCAGCATCACAATAAAATCCTTATCTATACGCGGTGTGTACGCCTCCTTGGGATGCATGATGAAGGCGCCTAACATGCCCATCATTTCCTGCATTGCCATGTGGGAGTGATAAAAATACGTCCCCGCCTGGTGGAGAGTGAATTCATAGATGAACCGCCCGCCAGGCTTGATCGGTTCCTGACTAATGCCGGGGCCGCCGTCCATATCGATGGGAATTTCAAAACCATGCCAGTGCATAGAGGTGGGTTCCGGCAAGTGGTTATCGACGATTATGCGGACGCGATCGCCTTGAACGATTTGAATTGTGGGCCCAGGGGCACTTCCGTTGAAACCCCATAAATCGATTGTCTTGGTGGGGAGGATCTGTTGCTTCACCGGTTCTGCAATCAAATGAAAAACCTTGACGCCGTTGTCTACCGTAAAGGGGAGATCTCTCAGGTTCGGTGTTTGAACCGGCACGGACCGTGCACCTGAACTTCGAAGCGGCGCATTCGCCGCCGATAGCAGACCGGCTCCCAAGCCAAAACTAAATGCATTGCGAAAAAATCTACGACGACCATTCATAACTTCTCTCCAGGAAACAAGCAAAGGACAGGCAATCCACCGCACGGGTGTTTTGGCACTACACAGCAGGAAAGAAGAAACTAAATTCGAAGAGCCGGAAGAGAGACAAGGTTGCCGCTAATGGGAGGAGGCGCAGGATCGAGCTTGATCCAGATTTCATGCACATGCGCAGGTAACGACGAACCTAAGACCGGCGCGAGGAAAGAAACTTGAAAGACGCTTTGGCCGGCATGTTGGGCGAAATCCGGGTGGGACTCGGGGCTAAAGATCTGAAAATCGTGATGCAGGCATTCTGCTCTTTGCGGATCGTGCTTTTGCGAATGCCGATGACACCCAGCCATATCGCCTGACGTAGAAGAAGTGCGAATGACTGCGGAGCAATACACGTTGCATTGGGCAGCGCCGAGAAACGCGCCTATTAATGCCAGTACCAAAATTTGTAAACCGCGCTGCACAGCTCTCTCACTAAAAGCTAACATGACTCCAATGGTCTTTGGATTCGGCAATGATCACTAGATCCACAGATCAAGCCCGAGTAAAAAGCTGAGCGAAAGAAATACGACGTATTGAAGGGGCCAGGTTAACAATACCGTTATCGGGACATGCGCAAGCTGCCATTCCGGCAGCGGCCAGTTTGTGTAAATCCAAAAATGATGTGCCGAGTTAACGGTCTCCCAGAAAATTGAAAAGACGGATGATGCGATCAGCAACGCCAGTAGCGGCATCAATCGCCCGTTCATTATCGTCTTTAACAGCGATAATTTACCGTGAGCAACTTGAACCCATTCAAGTGTGAGCCATACACCGATAAACGCCATGAGGAAATAGGCAAAATGTATGTGTATAGGAATTCGTTGCCTGATTTCGAATACATATCCTCCGGCCATTCGGTACTCTTTCCAAACTCGCCAAATAGCTATGGTGGTCAGCGTAATTCCCGCTGCTCCAAAACCTCGGAACAAAGCGGCTTCGTGAATTCGCGGAGTATGGCGGACGGGTCGTTCGCGATGAATCCAGTTCAAGATCGAACGCACAAAAACATAACTCTCGCTGATTGCCAGCCAATAGGCGGCGAAACCGATTATAAAGGTGGTGCCGTAAAACGCCTCATTCCAATATGGATAAATCCAAAGTTTCCCGAGCCATTGTGCAAGCCCGTCCAGTAGCAGTCCACTTACTGCTCCTATGCATAGTAAACGTGTCCAGGAGGCACGATCGCGTGTCGCCTGCTGCAGCAAGGATTCACGTTGGAATGCGATTGCTACCTGATCGCACAAGATGATTTCGGTTAACGAAAAGAAGGCCCAAAAGATTGTGAGCCCGGTGAGATCCACGCTCCGTTTCGGAGCAAGATCACAAAGATATGCGACCGCAATAAAAATGGACCAGGCAACAGCAAGGCAAAGCGGTCGCGCGACTGTTTGTAAGGAAGTTACTCTCGGTTTCGGGCGAGTAATTTCACCAGACCCAGCCTCCATGGCCTCCATAGCCCCAGGAAATAATCCACCATATGATCGCAAGAACGATAATGATCCATAAACATCCGCACCCGGTATATGGGCGATTCGTGTAAGTCCAGTATCTTCGGTGAAAGGCGGGGCGCGGAGTAACCGGTTCGTTAATTGGATCAATTGGATCTGGCATGCTACGCCAATTGGACCTTTTACGGAACCTGAATGTTTCCCAAATAGCAATACTGGGAAAGATGCGAGAGCTGTCTTTCGGGTTCAGCAACCTGATTTATGAAATGCCGGATGGCAACGTTTGCCGCGTGCCGAGGACACCGGAGGCCCGCGAAGCATCTCAACGCCAGCGCCAGTTCCTCCCGCAATTGGCAGCCTGCCTGCCGGTTCCCATTCCAGTCCCTTCCAAGTGCGACGGGGAAACGATGGTTTATCGCAAGATGGAAGGCGAACCGCTTCAGCCAGGCATGCTGCAGAGCCTGGATGCCAACCGAATCGCGGGCGATATGGCAGCATTTATGAGCGCTTTGCACAGCATCCCTGCCGAAAGCGCGAAGCAATGGGGAGTGCCTTCGGAAAGCAGGACCGCGAAGTTGCTGGCAGCGGCCGATCGCGTTTTACCGGTGATCCCTAACGAATGGCGGCGACATGCGTCCGCCTGGCGTGAACAGTTCATCGAGATGCCGCACCCGGATGTTCCGATTCATGGCGATCTTTGGCACGAGAACGTTCTCATCAATCGGGAAAGCGGCCATGTCTCCGGCATACTGGATTTCGACGAAACCAGCATTGGCGATCCAGCTTGGGATCTTGCCACACAACTTCATTGCGGGCGAGCATTCGCGCAACTCGTGTTTGAGGCGTATGCTCACAAAGACAACTCGCTGTGGAAGCGCGCCGAAGCGTTGTTCCAGCTTCGGCCATTTGAAGGCCTGGATTGGGCCGTGCGATACCGGGATGCAGCCGAATTCGAAGATGGCCTAAGAAAACTTCAAGAGGTAGGCGTGCTTCCCGCCGGCATAATCCGCAACACGACGGCTCCATGGCTAGGGACCGTCGCGGAATAGCTGCCCTTCCTGATGCCGAGATCCTTTCCTTCCCAGAGATCACGAACAGAGCTGTTAAGAGATTCCGGGTATCCGATATCGGTCCAGGAAACCTTGATTTCGCCAGGCGTTTCGCCACGGTTAAGTAAGGCCACCGCGCGCCCGCCGTCGCTGAGCTGTTTCGACCAGACTTCGAGGTCGCCGTCGCGGCGCACACGCCTGCCCTGCACGCCGAGCGGGTCCTGATCGACTGCAATCAGTTCCTTGTTGGTGAGAATTGTCTTTGTCGCCGGGCTCATACTTCGAATGTCGTTTCCGGCCATAAGCGGCGCGGCCAATATGCACCACAAGCTGAAATGCGCCCGAGCTTCCGTATCACTCAGACCGCCATTTCCCACCT
>DAISJE010000240.1:0-7018 GCA_036821665.1 Bryobacteraceae bacterium
ATCGATGAGGCGCTTGCGCTGCACAGTCCGGGCGAGCTCAAGAATGTCGACGTTTACGTCTGCGGTCTAAGAGAAATGGTGGAAGACGTTCGCCAGGAACTGAAGCACCGCGGATTTGATCGCAAGCAGATCATTTACGAAGAATACGATTAAGATCCTCGCCCAGTCGCAGGCTAATGATGTAATCGGATAGGTGGGACAGGGCGTGCCCGCGGCTCAGGGGAGCCGCGTTTCTGACGTAAGGCTCTTAAACCGAAGCCAGTGCAGCCGATACTAAACGATAGGCGGTTACCGACGATTTATCACCGACTGGTCGCGAACAGGCACTTTCCAGTGCAAGAATTCACGCGGTAGCGCCTCTTTGCATCTAAGAGGGCTATGTACTAAGATATCTGTGGGATTGCAAATTGCCTAAAGCTGATAAATTGCAAGGCTCTCTGGATCTTTTGGTTCTAAAAGTCCTATCGCGGCGGCCTAACATTCATGGCTACGCAATTAGCGCTGCCGTTCGGGAAATCTCCGAAGAAGTACTTCAAATCGAAGATGGCTCCCTCTACCCGGCTTTGCACCGAATGGAGGAAGCGGGTTGGATTAAAGCCAAGTGGATCACGAAAGAAACCGGTACCCGTAGTCGAGTCTACGAACTTGCCGCCGCTGGCAAGAAACAACTGGCATCTGAAGAAGCTCGCTGGCGGAATGTCATTTTTGCAATCGATAGGGTGTTAAGGACGGTTTAGACATGTCACTCTGGTCGAGATTGATCAATGTATTTCGCGGTGACGCTCTGAGCCGCGAGATCTATGAGGAATTTGAGGATCACATGGCCGCCGCCAAAGCCGAGGGCGCTGATCCCGACCAGATACGGCGGAGATTCGGTCACATCGGGAGTCGCTTCGAGGCAAGCCGTGATATCCGTCTGATTCCATGGCTCGACTCACTTCGTGGCGACGTTGTCTTTGCTTGGCGTCAACTAAAGAAGAACAAGGTCACGACAGTAGCGGCAATCTTGTCGATCGGCCTTGCCATAGGAGCGTGTACAGCCGCTTTCCGGTTGGTCGATGCGCTGCTGTTTCGGCCGTTGCCGGTCGATCACCCTGAGCGCCTCTTTGTGCTGACCAAAGAGGTAAAACATTCCTCCCACGGCGATATGGTCTTCGATCAATGGGCTTATCCACAGTTCCGGCAAATGCGAGCGTTGGTTAAGGACCAAGCGGAACTGATCGCCGTCTCCTACGTCTCCCGCATCGACCTCACGTATTCGTCCGGCGATCAGATGGAGAAAGCCAATCAGCAATATGTCTCCGGTTGGATGTTCTCTTCCTTCGGATTGAATCCTGCATTGGGACGTGTCTTCACCGAAAGCGATGATACGACCCCGGGAAAACATCCGTACGCCGTACTCTCCTATGACTATTGGCAGACACGTTTTGGGGGAGACCCACATGTGATTGGACGCACGTTTCACACCGGCAACGAGATCTTCCAGATCATTGGGGTGGTACAAAAACAGTTCACCGGAACAGATACCGGCAGCATGGTCGATATCTTCATCCCGACAATGATGGTGAAGAACAACGGGATCACACGCTCCGACTACCAATGGTTTCGAACCTTCGTCAAACTAAAGCCCAACGGAAATGCTGCATATGTAAGAGACAAACTTGAGGCGGCGTTTCAAGCATTCCTTCAGGAGAGCGTGAAAACTTTTCCAAAGGAATACAAGTCCGACATCGATGCGTATTTACATCAAAAGCTACTGATGAATTCTGCCGCCGCTGGAGTATCCAGCTTGCAGAGTGAGTACGGCCGTGCGCTGGTGGTTCTCGGTGTATTAGTGGGGCTGGTGCTGGCGATCGCATGCGCAAACGTAGCTAACCTGATGGCAGTGAATGCAGTCGCACGTTCGCGCGAGATGGCGTTACGTATTTCGATCGGAGCTGGTAAACGGCGCCTGTTGCAGATGATGCTAATCGAAAGCGCTTTGCTCTCCGGTGCATCAGTTGGGGTCGGAACACTGTTCGCGTGGTGGTCCGCGCCGTTTGTGGTGAGCATGATCAGCTCGCCGATTGCTCCCACCAAACTGACTCTCTCACCAGATTGGCGCGTGCTTCTTTTCTGTGCCGCCATCGCGTTCGCAGTTGTTATCTCACTGGCTCTGCCGGCGGCACTGCACGTTTCGGGTGTGAAGCCGATGCGCGCTCTGAAGGGAGATGCCGTGAGGTGGCGCGGCCGCTTAATGCATACACTGATCGTCGTGCAGGCGGCTTTCTGTTTTCTTGTGCTGTTCGTAGGTACGCTTTTCGTCACCAGTTTCGAACGGCTATCGAATCAGCCCACAGGTTTCTCTTCCGACCGGGTTCTAACTCTTGAGACCCTGACAGCAAAGCCGGTTAAAGCAGTTTTCTGGGAACAAGTGGCGGATCGCCTTCGCTCGCTTCCCGGCGTCGCGGCCGTGGGTATCTCGGAATGGCCGCTAATGACGGGAGAGAATTGGAACAGCCTGATATCGGTGAACGGGGCGGCACCACGGCAGACTGAGTGTTATTTCCTGAGTACATCGCCCACCTGGCGACAGGTCATGCGGATTCCTTTACTCGACGGCAGAGATTTCCGCGCAAGCGATGGGCAACCTGGCCCGGCCATCGTCAATAATGCGTTCGCCAAAGAATATTTCGGGGGTGAGGACCCAATAGGTAAGTCGTTCGACATGGTCAGCTTTTCCGGCGGTCACATATCGTTCCGTGTGGTTGGCCGTGTCGCCAACGCGCGATACCGAAACATGCGCGAGCCCATGATGCCGGTTGCGTACCTTCCATTTTCGGAGGATTACTCGAGGGGCACGTACATCGTGCGCACGGCCGGGCCGAATCCGCTGGCGTTGTCGGCTACGCTGCGGCGCGCTATTTCGGCCGCCCGGCCAGATTTCTTTGTGAGCAACGTCCGAACCCAAAAGGAATTGATTGATTCGCATACGGTGCGCGAAAGAGTGTTGGCGATGCTGGCGGTGTTCTTTGGTGCGGTTGCGCTGCTCCTGGCTGCTGTTGGATTTTATGGCCTGCTCGATTACACAGTGCTTCAGCGCCGTCGAGAGATTGGAATTCGAATGGCGCTTGGTGCGGTACCGGGCGGGATCGCCATTCGCATTTCTGGGCAGGCGTTCACACAGGCAGTGCTGGGCATGCTGGTGGGTTTTGCGTTTGGATTCGCCTCGGCAAGCCATATTCAGTCGTTGCTTTTTGGGGTAAAATCGACTGACGTTTCGACGTTGGCTGCGCCCGGAGCCACGATACTGCTAGTCGCGTTGATTGCCGCTGCACCGGCCATGCTTCGCGCTACGCGTGTGGATCCCGCCGTGACACTCCGGTCAGAATGAGTACCGACCATTCCAGCAAACAAATATAACTTTTTCCGGGCTCCCGCAGACGATAAATCCGCCGTAGTCGGGATGTGTAGATCTATACATGGCCTTTTTCACGGGTAATCTCCCACAGCCGGCCTTCGGGCCCGCCCCGCACATCTGTGACATGCAAGCTAAACGACCCGGTGACTCGCAACCACCTAAGATCTTTGGTGGTAACGGGCAAAAAGTTCGGTAATGGTCACGATCGCGCTGCTCGTCGCAACGTTTAAATCGACCTCTGAAATCGTCCGATTTCTCTCCGTCGTGATGGCGAACTCGGACCGGTCACCATCGCTGACGCGCGCGGAAAACGCGGTGAACGCCCGAATGCGATGCGCAGGGCACCCTTGCGAGTCACGGAATGGTTGTAACTACTCGTAGCGAAACCGAAAGCTCATCGAGCTGAAAGGTGGGACGCAGGAAGGCTACCAGCCTGTAAAATCCGGGCCTGGCAGGGTGTTCCGCAATCTCTATTCGTGCTTCGCGCAACGGGAATTTGGCCTGAATCGCAGGGGACGCTGAATCGTCGAGGATGACGTAGCTCGAGATCCACTGATTAAAGTAGTTCTCCCATTCACCCCTCGCGTGGTACGAGCCGAGTCGGTCGCGGGCGATCGCTTTCAGATAGTGAACGAATCGGGATGCAGTGAGGACGTACGGCAACTGGCACGAGAGCCGGCTATTCATATTGGCCGCGTCGTCACTATACTGCTTCGGCATGGCGCAGGAGGACGCAGAAAAGAATGCTGCATAATCGGTGTTCCGAATACCCACCAGGGGGAGAAAGCCGATATCGGAAAGCTCCTTCTCACGCCGCTCCGTGATGCCGACTTCAATTGCTGACCTGACCTCCGTGTCATCGTCGGACCGAGACACCCAGGTGGGCAGTCCTTCAACCATTCCGCCACCGTCCAGCCCGCGAATCGCGCCGCACCATCCAAAACGAGAAAATGCGTTCGCGACGCAGGCGGCAAAAGGAAAGGCTGCATTGCCCCAGAGGAGATCTTCGCCGCCGCGAACATCTTCCTCGTACTCGAAGTCGCCCGGGGTTCCTGGGCGGATTCCGTACGGTTGACGCATGAGACAACGTGGCAGAGCGAGAGCGATGAAGCGCGCGTCTTCGGAACGTCGAAACGATTGCCAGCGGTGGAACTCGGTCGACTGCACAGCGCGGACAAGATCACGCGGAGCAGATATCGACGTAAAGCTTTCGAGATTTAGCATGGACGGCGCCGCCCCGGCGATGAAAGGTGCGTGGCATGTGCTTGCAATCGAGGCTATACGTTCGAGCAGCTCGACGTCTTCACCTGAAGGACCGAAGAAGTAGTCGCCCAGCAGAAGACCGAAGGGATCCGCAGTGAACTGGCCGTATGGCTCTTCGTAGAGCAGTTTGAAAAGACGTGACTGGTCGAACTCCACGGCGCGCTGCAAATCGCGGAGGAGTTCTTTCTTCCGGACGTCCAGCACGCGGATCTGCAGCAGGCTGCTTGTTTCCGTGTGGGAGACGAGGTACCAGAGGCTACGCCAGGCTGCCTCGAGCGCTTTGAATTCCGGTGCATGCAGCACGCGGTCCAGGTGACGCGCAATTGTATCTCGAGCTTCCGGCGCGTCAGACCTTCGCAAGGCATCAAGCTCCGGAATCTGTTGGACGATGTGTTCCGGTTCAAAATCGCTGAGTGCCTGGAAACTCAGATCGATGGTCATCTCGCCGCCGGTGAGACCACTCGGGATTTTGGAACAAACGCGGGGTTTTAGGTCGGCGAGAACCTGATCGAAACTATCGAAATCGATTTGCCGCAATTGCCGGTCAGCGAATGGAGAGCGCTCAGCGGCACCGGAGTAATCACCCATCACGCCAATCACGAACGCGACTTCCCTGCGTTCAATGGCGTCGCCGGTGTCGATGTCGTACGCTACGTGTACTCGGGGCGGGCGAACACGCTCGAGCTTTCGCTGCACCGATTCTCTAGCCATTGCAGGTCACCAAATTACCACCGCGATCGAGGCGAAGAAAGTGCACCAGGCCGGAACGATCGCCGGCGACGACCAGAGCTTCGCGGCTGCTGGCGGCGCACGTCAGGATCGGACTTTCGACAGTATGACTGGCGAGCAGGTTACCGCCGCGGATGTCCCAGACGCGAATGTCGCCGATGTCGGATGTGGATACCACGATAGTTTCCCCGGGAAGGGTCGCGACTGCATTTACTTTGGCTTTGTGGCCTGTGAAGACGTACTCTTCCTTTCCGGTCTCCAGGCTCCAGACGCGAACCGTGTGATCATCGGATCCGGATACCGTGTGAGTCGAGCCGAGTACTGCGACGGAGTTTATACGTGCCGTGTGTCCGCGGAGACTCATGACCTCAGCGCCCGTGGTGAGATTCCACACTTTGAGCGTGCTGCCCTCGGCAGCTGTTATTGCGAACCGCCCGTCGCTGGTGACCGTGATCGATCTGGGCCATTGACGAACCAGCCGGATTTGCAGGATCTCGTTTGCCGATGCAGCATCCCAAACGCGAATGGTTCGGTCGTCGCTGCCAGAGATCACGCGTGTCCCACAAGGTGTGACGGCCAGAGTGCGAACGCGGTCTTCGTGGCCGGTGAATTTCTGAAGCTGCTGCAGGGAGTCGAGATCCCACATGGAGATGCTTCCGGAGGAGCCGGCCGAGACGAGGCGGCGAGTTCCCGGCATGCACGCAAATACCCAGTGCTGCTGGTTGGGAATCGTTTTTCGAACGGATGTTGTTTCTGTGTCCCAGATGCGCAAGCTGTGGTCATCCGAAGTCGAAACAACAGTACGGCCATCGGAGGTTACTGAGACGGCGCGGACGCGCTCCGAGTGGTCGCGAACAGGTGGTGCGGCCGAGACGCGGGTCAGGTCCCAAAGCTTGAGGGTGCCATCGTCGGAGCACGAGAGGGCTCGGCGGCCATCGCCAGCAACGGCAACGGAGTTGACCCAGTCGGAGTGTCCTTCGAGTATGCGCTCGTGCTGATCAACGAGGTCCCAAACGTGTACGTTGCTGTCGTCGGCTGCGGCGAGGACCCGCTTCCCGTCCGCGCTGAAGGTCAGGCCGCGGACGCCTTCCATTCTCCAGCTCAGCAACTTCGATTGCCATCTTGGACCGCCCGTCCAGAGGCGTGCGGCGCCGTCCGCGGAGATGGAGATTATCGATCCGTTGCCGGAGACGGCCGATGCGGTGATTCGAGCGGCGTGACCCTTGAGCGTTTCGCAACTGCCATCCGGGCCCCAGACGCGGACAGTACGGTCATCCCCCGATGTGACCAGTGTGTCTCCATCGGGCATGATAGCAATGCTGTTCACCTCTGCCGTATGGCCACGCAACGCGCGAATGACCTTTCCCTCATGCAGGTCCCAAACACGGATTGTCCGGTCGTCAGAGATTGATGCCACAGACGACGTACGCGGCAGGGCGACCAACCCGCGGATCCAGTCGAGCTGCGTGTCGATGATGGTCTCCTCGCGACCGGAAGAGGGATTCCAGACACGAAGGGTGTGGTCGTCGGAGGCGGATACAGCACGCGTGCCATCTTGACTGAGTGCAAAACCGCGAACACGGGCGGCGTGGCCGGCCAGTGTAAACATCAGCGATCCGCCGGGGG
>DAISJE010000241.1:0-7004 GCA_036821665.1 Bryobacteraceae bacterium
GCGCGCCGGGGCTCAACGAGGCGATCGAGGCGGCGCGGTCCGTGGCGGTCGCGCAGTGCATTGCAAAGCGCTGCAGCCCGGTCGGTCTGTCCCAGCGGTTGACCGCGATCGGCGAGGTCAAGCGACGTTGCACGCTGGCCTTCGTCATATCGGGCAAACCAGCGGGCGGCCTTCAACGATGCGATCCAAAGCAACACCACCTCGAAGTACTTGACCAGCAGAGTCACCACCAGAAAGACCGAAAACAGGGAAAGCTCGATGATGATCCGTGTCTCAAGGGACCAGCCATGCCGAGGTCCCTCCACCCACACTGCGATGCCGAGTGCAAGGAATACGATGGCGGCCGCGATGCCAATAAAGAGGCCCGCCGGTCGAGTCTTGGTGTCGTTCTTGTTGTCGTTCATGTCTGTTTTCTGCACACGAGGGCAATCAGGTCTTTTCCTTCGCCACACAGCACCATTTGCGAATCACCCGTTATCCGGGCAGTTTCGGCGGCAAGGGCAACCGCCAGCCACGGTCCCGCACCTGAACAATCGCCCACTGAATTCTCGAGTACGTTCCAATGCGTCTGATCGGGAAATGGTGCGGCTTGCCGAACCGCGCCGACGCTGTCGTCCGTCAGACCGTGTGTCCATACCGTGCGCAGACGATCGCGGGGTGCCTGCCCCCAACGGCTAGCCAGCCCGACCGTTCGGGTGACTGCATCGAGCGAGTCCTTGGCAGGACGATGCAACCGTAGCCCGACGGAATTTGCCGTCGACGCAAGTCGCGAGCCCCCCACGAGCAAGGCCACGCCCGCCTCTGCAACTCCACCCGACAGGACGGCACTGATGGCATCGCGAAGCTCAACGGCGATGAGCAGGTACACCGTGTTGACGTCTCGCTTGTCGAGCCACGCGTCCGTTCGAAAGAGGGACGATGTGTGCTCTCCAGGCTTCAGGTCGATCTTCAAGATAGGGACGCGTTCAGCGATCAACTCACGTATCCGAGTCTCGACGATCTCGGACTTCACTCTGGACCGGTGCTGTAGCTCGACCTGAAGCTGAGTTCGCGGTGGAAGCGCGCTGAGCTGCGGCAGGAGATCGTCGACCAAACGTTCGAGCAACCACATACCTATCGCATGATGGCGCGCATGTTCGACGAGTTCGTTCCCGGGATGAAAAGGCAGATCGGGGATGTCGAGCCAACGCGCATGGACGTCGCTATCCGCGACTGCGCCACTTGGCCGCCGTGTCGATAGTTCGCTGCCGTTCAGGATGCCCTCGAGCGCATTCTCCGAATCGTTCGCGGCGAAACACCAGGCATGACCTAGTATCGCCAGCGGTCTGGCAGCCAACGCATGGCAGGCCTGCTCTGCTTCGCCGCTGACCCGGTTCGTCGCAAGCGCCTGGTTGCGGCGGACATACCCGTATCCGAACCATGCGAACAGCCCAAAAGCCCAAGCCAGAAAGGGGTAACCCGCGACGCAGAACCAGAACCACAGCGTGTTGGTCGGACGGCCCGCTGGCCAGAGCATGATCGCCAGACCCGCGCCCGCCCCCACAACAAGCACCAGCAGGACGGTCCAGACGATCGTCGGGACCTGAGGCGGAGGCGGCACTGCCACCCGCGGCGGCACGCGATTGAAATCGACCGGCATCGCTTAGCGAACCCGCGCTCCGGGGGTCGACGCTGTGAGTTCCGCGCCACACTGCGTGTGATCGCCGTCGCGCGCTAGCGGCGTCGTGCCATCTCTCATCCTGCCGCCACCTTCGACGATTTCGTTATCGCCGTGGATCGGACACGAGACCTTGTCACCGACGCGTGCGGCTCGACGACCCTTTACCTTGATGCGAGCCGAGCCGGTCAGGATCTTGCCTCCGTGACTCGTTGCGTCGCCTTCATATACGAGATTTTTCATAGTAAGTTGCTTCATGCCGCGCCCGCGATGTAGCTGCCTATATCCGCGGTTACAAGCGGCATTGCCCAAGTCATCGCGCCTTCGCATGAGTGTTCTTCGAGGTCACGCACTAACACTTAATCGGCCCGAATGGAACACTTAGTCCGATCCCAATCTCTGAGTAGCCAGTTCATCGATTCTCCAAATGGTCCTTTGCCATCTGCACCTGTACCCCTCTTCATTTTCAGCTTTGCCACAATCGTGCTCCTTGTCGGCAATCCAGATCCGTTGAGCCGCTCGGAGTCGGCTCGCGTCTGCGGTACGCATTTGTGCCTGAAGCGTCCGCAAATGATTCTTGTATAGGACATTTATGTCGTGATCCCCCTGCGAATATAGGAATTTGTATGGCTTACCAGAATCAAAGTCTGGACGACCGGTGACTCTCAAATCGTATGTCTGCGCTGAATTGTCGTTGTAATAGCCGTTGTTGCCCAACTCGATACGTACATTCCGCGACACGTTGGATTGTGGAGACCGGTATGACAGTAGAATCCAGCCGTTAAGTCCGACATTGTCAATAATTCGCTCCCTGACAAGCTGAATAAGCGAACCGTTTTCCCAAAGGTGCACCACATAGCAAGGCGTATTTCGCCCAATCGAGTCCGATGCCCTAGTCGTACATACGCCCGGCGGCAACAAGCTGGCAGCGATATCGCCCCCAATATCGCTCGATATGGGTGCCCGATCGGTTACCTTCACCAAAAGACTAACGTTATGACCGGCCTCGTTAGAAGCAACGATGTCGGTCAGAAGAAGCGCCTCAGCATGCAGTGAGGTAGAGACGCCAAACAGAGCAACACCAATAAAGACCGTTGAAAATATTTCCAAATATTTGTTGAGTTTCATAGGGTTAATTTCCATAAACCGAGATTCCCTCGACTATTCATTGCCGCGTCTGGCTTCGAAGGAGAGGTCTGATGATCAACAAAATATATGGTCTCTATCGTTGCTGGCAATCGATAGATCTAGATGTCGAAATTTCGCTCCTTGTGCAGTTGCCTTCGCCCGCCTAATATAGCTTGCTCGCAAATTTTGGGGGATGCCATAAAATAATCTTCTCTCCGCAACCGCTCTCCCACAGGATCAATTTCATGGTATATCCGCCCCACGCACATCAACCATAATTGGACCACAACAATTACTCACAAATTATCGCCCCCTTGGTTTCGATTATGGAAAGAATTACCAAGCGAAAATAACGCTCCTATTTATTTGCGATTCTTTTGCGCCACACTTCCGCCGCCTTGACCAATCATACCCTTAATGGTTTTTACAATATATTCAGAATCTACAGCGCCTCCCGTCCTTTTCAATTCGGCTGCAATATTTTCATATGAGGCGACATTACTCAAACTGGGGCGATCGCATGCCATCAAGTTATCAACTCCAAAATTTGAGGAAATCATCTCCTTAATTGTGGGGCGAAATAATTTTCCCGCGGATTTTACGTACCCCTTCCATAAGGTGTTTGCGTCGCTAAATTGATGCTTAAGCATTTCACTGCTTTCGTCATCCGTTAGCCCAGGAACCACCCAACGATCGTCTTTTTTTTCCCACTGTCCTTCACATAGCTCACCTGACTGATTGCTTACAATGCAACCGGTCTTTGCTTCCAAGACCGGGCAATATTGCCTGCTCTGAACTCCAGGTTTCCCGGAGGGTCCTGGATCGGCGATACCCGCTCTGATTGTGTCAATCACGACATATTTTCCGGTTGGAGATATCCTTAGGAGAGACGAATCGCCAAATATCACCCCTCCCTCCGGAGTTAGCGCCTCCAGCGGAAAAATATTAAATTTATTTCCTCGCGCACCTATATACGTTGCAGTCTTCCACCCAGACCCAAAGGATTTTTGCTCCTTTGGCGTCAGCGATTCAGAGAATTCAAGCATTGCACCGGTCGCAAGGGGGATGCGATCCGTGCCCGCACGACACATTTGCGGGTTCATCGCCAACGTTATTAATAAACATTTAATGACCATTAATCGAATCTTATTCAAGCGCCCCCCTTTAAGAAAGATCGCCCTTGAGCGACGAATATCTCTCGGGTGCCACACTAACGCCGCCAACCTTCGCCATTTTCCTAGTCGGACCGTATATTTCCAATATTTCAGACTCGTAGATCGAACGATTGTCGCCCCACTCGCCTGGATTTTTAGAAGCAGATGGGTAGCGGGAGAAAAATTCATCTAGCGCCTTGCCAATATCCGGCCCAACATAGGATGGCCTATTTACGCTTTGATCCAACGCCGTTGCACGCCCAAGATCCGAGGCAAAATATTCGCCGACCGTATGCGAATAGTTCGTTGGAACGGTCGGTAACACTGTATCTCTTAGGCGATCAATGAAATCCATCAACTGGCGCTTCTCATAAGATTTACTTGAAATTGCGTGAACAATGGCAGCCAATGGGACATTCTTGATCATTGACTTGAAGCTTTCCTTTGAGCAGCCATTTCTAATGAGTTTTTTCAAACCAGCGCCGGCAATTTTTTCTCCATTAGTAAAGATTGGGTGAGTGTAGTACATAGTGGCTGTCAGTCCAACTCCTTCGACTGTCCAACCGCATCGTTCAAATAGGCTTCGATATTCGGCCTCATTGAATTTTTTGAATTGTGCAACCTGAGCTGGAAACTCTCCATTTCCAGAAGGATTGATCGTTTTTTGCATTGCTCCTGCGGTTACGATTTCGCTGTCATATGATTGCACAGCGTCCAAATTCCCTTCGTTTTTGGACATGGCAATAAGTATTCTGTGTTCGCTTGATGACAATTCACCGGCACCCACCATGTCACCCAGTACCGTTGACTTTTCCATCTGCTTGGAACCCCAGTGCACTGGGCCGTAATTGGACTTCCCCATCCGCGTAACCTGAAATACTTTCTCGTAACAGCACCCACATTCGCACTCATCAGAATTTGAGGCAAAGTTGGCTTGCAGTGCAATAGGATGAATATGAAAAACCCCCGGCTCCGGGAAACCCGGCACCGCTGTCTTCACCTCATCCCACCAAGTGAGCATCTCGATCCGCTTCTGCTCTTCGGCGTGCTGCGATTTCGGTCCTGTCTGCTTCTCCAGCTCGACGATCAGTTGCTTCCACTTCGACGGATTCGCCCATTCGCTTTCGTGCTTGACGATCAGCCGGGACGCCGCCTGCATCAGCCACGGATATCCGCCACGCTCGGTCTGCGACAGCGTGCATAGTTCATCAGCCGCTTGCTTGCCGTCGCCTTTCTTGAACAGGGCGTCATACACCTTGAGCATCAATGGGCTGATGTTCGAGCGCGAAGCTAGATCGGCAACATCGGCGCCGCTCGCATAATCCGACCACTTCCGGGTCGTCGCAAAGATCGTATGCGCCGGATCGTGGTTATCCGCCAGGCACTCGAAGTCGATCCATTTCTGTGCGAATTCTCGCGTCACCCGCCCGCCGGAGAAGTTGAAATCGCACACCCAGCCGTCGATCGTCTGACCTAGCGCATTCACCCCCTCGACGTGCCACCAATTCACCGGGTACCCCGGATCGGGATTCGGGTGCTTCTCAGGGACTCGCCGGTTCGAATCACGTGCCAGTTCTGCGAGCGAATACACCTGAACGGCGTCCGTCTTTCGCGACTGCGGGTCAGCGCCGGGGACGAACTTGTCATCTTGGGTGCGTTGGTAAAGCACCGTGCCCGGCGCGATCCGCAGGATCGTCGGCTCCGGCTGGAGGCCCAGTGCCGTCCAGTCCTCCTTTTGCGGACCGTGCTGGTTGACCCACGCACGTCCCTGCTCCTGGAACGACTGAATGCCGTCATCGCAGAACACTTCGATGTGCGCCATCCGGGTTCCGGACGTGCGCTCGTTCAGCGAATCGTAGCGACCGAGATGGCCGATCAGGTCACCCGCCTTGATCGGTATCCCACCTTCGGCTCCTTGCGGATCACCCGTCCGACTCGTCTGTTCCGTCGTGGTAATCACCCGATCGAACACCGAATCCTGGATGACCTCCTCGACGGTTGGTCCACCATTTTCCTGGCCGATAAAAACCCAGCCGCCAATGGCATGGGCCGGCTCGGCATAGCTGCCAGCTTCGGGGGCGAACAGCGATGCACCGTGCAAATCCGTCACTTGCCCCCAATTCTTTTTCCGCTTTCCGATGCTGACACTCGAACCCTGCGGTAGAAGGCCAATGACTTCGCCGCGGGGATAGCTTTTTCTAACCCGCAACCCCTGTTGCGACTCATCGGGAACCTGCCCGTTGGGCCCCGGCGACGGCTGGTCCTGCGCGTACCGCGTGACCTGCCATTGCCGTGGCCAGTACGACGGCTTGCTCCGCTTCGGGAAGTTTGCGTAGTCCTCCCACGACATCAGATGCATGTACAGGCTGTAAAACGTCAGCGTCGCATCACGCGGAAACTCCATCGTATGCCGCACCAGCGCGAAGCCCGTGCTGTACGGCGCCTGAACCAGCGTCTCGCTCTCTGCCTCGCCGAGTTCGCTGACCGGATAGGTCTTGTTGGCGCGAAATGCAATCAGCGTGCCGTCGGCGATGCAGCGCAGCCCCGCGTCGAGATCCAGCGATTGCCCGGCGCCTGCCTCGGTGACGTGGATGCCACCATGCCACATGCCCTTGCGGCTCACGAGATACGCGCCTGATGGCTCGCGTTCGGCCAGGAGGCGGTAGATCTCGTGCTCATCGGTAAATTGCGCGGAAGCCTCGGACTTGCCCCGCCCCTTTCGAAGAAACGGAAAGGCGAACGGCAGCGGTTTCACCTTGGCCGGAGCCGGCGCGGGTGATTGCGGCTTCTTCGGTTTGGGTTGAGTTGCCATGGTTGTCCGTTATTCAGAGAATCCGAAGTTCGTTGCGTGCTTCAAGTCCTTGACGGGCGCCGCAGCCCATGTCGGGAATTTGAAACTGCCGCCATCAGGGTCGTCGACGATCAGATTCCCCTTGAGTTCGATTGCTCCGGCTGGACTGCCGAGAATGATCTTGCCGCCCGAGAGCTTGATGTAGGCACCAGCCCCATCGCCGAGCGTGACGCCTTTGCGACCGGTGATGATCACTTCGCCATCCGATGAACTC
>DAISJE010000242.1:0-7003 GCA_036821665.1 Bryobacteraceae bacterium
CTGGGGGGTCTTGTTCATGCCCCATTTTGCTGGTCTGACAACGGCCTGCGGGCGGCCCTGATTTGACACGACGTGGCACCTTCCCCATGTTCCGGACGAACAGGCGGCCGTTTTCCGAAGTGAATTTCTAGCCGGTTACTTTGCTGAAGAATTGCGATCAGGTCTCAGTCGTTCCAATTTTCGCTTTCCGGAGGATCTTCGAATCGAAATATCGCCGATACCACGGCTTCCGGAGCAAGGCGAACAGTGGCTTGCCGTCGAGACGGAATTGCGCCAGGAAAAGCCGGTTGAACCACCCGTACGAGCACGCCGCGCAGCGAAGCTCGTGGTCGCGAACGGTAAAGCGAATGAATCCGAGCTGGTTCTCGAGAAGATACGAACAAACATCGGCCGCACGGCGGAAATCTACAGCTCCGCCGGGCCGCTTCGCAGGAACGATTTGGCGTTCACCGAAGAAAATCCGGTCAACCAAACCGTATCGCGCGAACACGCGCACATCGTCTTTTCTCCGAAGACCGGCGAATATCGCATCTTCAATGACCGTGCTTATCGCGGCAATGCCAATTGCGGCTTATGGATCGTGCGCGACGGCTTAAGCCAGCCGGTTCACCGCAGCGCGCGTGGCCTGTTGCTCAAACCCGGCGATGAGATCCATCTGGGAACCGCGGTGCTTCGTTTTCAGTCGCGCTGAACTCCTTGAGCCAAGAAAGTTGTAGTAGATGAGTCAAGTTTCACGCAGCCAATTTAGTCCGATCAATCCAGGTATCGATCTCCTTGCGGACCCGATTTTACGGCCAGGTGATCGCCTTCGCGTGGTTCCCATTCATGGAGGCCATTCTCCTCCATCTAATGCACGCCGGCGGAGCTGACACACCACACGAAAGGATGATTGGGGATAAATGGGATCGATAACGGCGAGAACTTCCGCCACGGTACTTACAAATCTCGGCGATTTGCTTCCCGACTTGGAGTCCGTCTACAAAGATATCCACGCTCATCCGGAACTGTCGATGCAAGAAACACGGACGGCTGGCATCGCAGCGGACCGTCTTCGAGCCGCCGGTTACGAAGTGACTACCGGCGTGGGAAAAACTGGCGTTGTCGGTCTGCTGCGCAACGGCGAGGGACCCGTAGTCATGCTGCGCGGACATGGACGCGCTTCCGGTTCAGGAAGCCACGGGTCTGCCCTATGCCAGTAAGATAACGGCCACCGATGGCGACGGAAAGGTCACGCCTGTGATGCACGCCTGCGGTCACGACATGCATGTGACGTGGCTCATAGGCGCGGCCACGGTATTTGCCAAGTCTCGCGATGCGTGGAAAGAGACGCTCATGCCTGTCTTTCAACCGGCGGAGGAGACGGCAGCGGGCGCACAGGCCATGATCGATGACGGGCTCTTTAAGCGCTTCCCCAAGCCCGACATCGTGCTCGGCCAGCATGTGATGAGCCTGCCCGCCGGTATTATCGCTGGTCGTCCCGGAGCGACAACGTCCGCCGCAGACAGTCTGCAGATTCGATTATTCGGGCGCGGTGCGCACGGCTCAATGCCGGAGGCCAGCATCGATCCGGTGGTGATGGCCGCGGCAACGGTGTTGCGCTTGCAGACCATCGTTTCCCGTGAGGTCGCGGCGAATGAAGCGGCCGTTCTCACCATCGGTGCGCTGCAAGCCGGCACGAAGGAGAATGTCATCCCGGATGAGGCAACTATCAAGTTGAACGTGCGCACCTTTGACGAGGGCGTCCGTAAACGCGTGCTCGCTGCGATTGAACGAATTGTCAATGCCGAAGCCTCCGCCTCGGGCGCCCCGAAGAAGCCGGAGATTACGACTCTGGACCGCTATTCTCTTGTCACGAACGACCCCGAAGCGACCAAGCGAGTGGGCGATGCGTTGCGCCGCCACTTTCCTGCTGATCGTGTGCAGGTGACAAAGCCGACGACAGCGAGTGAGGATTTCGGATCCTTTGGATCCGAATGGGGTGTTCCCTCCGTCTTCTGGTTCATAGGCGGCATAGATTCCGATAGCTATGCGAAAGCCAAGAAGGAAGGCCGGATCGGTGAGATCCCGACTAATCACAACCCGCGCTTCGCACCGGTCATCCATCCAACTTTGGAGACAGGCGTGGAGGCGCTGGTGGTTGCGGCACAAGCCTGGCTGTCAGCATAAGACCCAATCTCAACAAGCTGAGCGAGCCCCTAGCGAGTGCGTCTCTTATCGACCCTCGCCTGTTAAAGTCCGACTCGCCCGTACCGATCGGCTCGCGCGCTAAAATGTCGCCCTGCCGATAAGGACGATCCCAAGCGCATATGCCACGAGCATCGCTGTAACCAGCCGGTTTGTACCTATCGGCGCATTTCGAAACTCTCGCCAGATAAAGACGCCCCATAACGCCGCGATCAATGTTGCTCCCTGGCCTAGCGCATATGAGATCGCCGGCCCTGCAACTCCCGATGCAATGACGTTGAGGCCCAGAGCGATCATCCAGATGATGCCGCCTAAAACGCCCGGTACGTGCAGTCCAGGGCGCGCACGAAAATAATCGGAAATCCGTGAACCTCTGGAGCGCATGAACCACGCATTAAAAAGCAAGCTGCTGACGAGCACTCCGATACCGAAAAAGAGCAGCGCCGTATAGGGCGTGAGCATCCCCGCGCGTATCGGCTCCGAATTGAACCCTGGCGAAATGGATCTCATGAGCTGCGGGTAGAAGAAGCCCATCAACAGACCCGCGACAATCGCGAAGACCAGTCCGGAACCGGTTCTTAATTCGCCGCCTTTCGCGACACGCCGGTGCGCAATCGCGGACACGATCATCGCAACGATAATCAGGACAACGCCGCAAATAATCAGAGCCAGGTTGCCCTTTGGCTGTTGGACGTAGCTGGCAGCGGTTCCGATAACAAGCGCCAGCCCGATTCCCACCGGAAACGCAACCGCCATACCTGCAGCATCAATGGCTGCTACCAGTAGGATGTTCGCAAGATTGAACAGTGCGCCGCTACCAATTGCTCGCAATTCCGCCGCGCTCGATGCGGTCTGGAGATTGGCGAATGCCGAAGTGCCGGCCGAGCCGAATGCGCCCAGTGTGATGCACAACAAAAATCCGGTCAGTGCGACGCCGATCGCGTAATCCCAATAGAACAGCTCAAAAGGCCAGCGTTCTTTTCCGGCCAGTTTCTGTGTATTGGCCCATGAACCCCACCCGATCATCGTGAGGATGCAGAGGAGGATCGCCATCCCGGAGGTATGAACAGTAAACATTTGTTTTCAGGCTCGCGAACCTGCTACTTCGAGAAATTGCTCTACTTGCGAACGTGAGGGCATGGAGGCGATCGCACCGGGTTTTGTCACCGAGAGGGCCGCTGCGGCATTCGCAAATCGGGTTGCATCTATCAAGTTCATTTCTTCCGCCAATCCCACCGCAAGCGCGCCATTAAAGGTGTCTCCTGCTGCTGTCGTATCGACAGCTTGAACAGAAAAAGCAGGCACTTCAGTCACCTCCTCGCCGTCGGCGACAAGGCAGCCGCCCGCACCCATCTTGACGATCACAACGGAGGTACCGCGCTTTTGCAGTTGCCGAGCCGCATCTGCCGCTTGCGCCATAGTTTCAATCGCTTTGGTCGAGCATGTAAGAAACCCGGCTTCCGTCTGATTTGGAGTCAAAATACTCGTTGCGTGCAACAGCTCTTCCGGCAATCCATGGGCAGGAGCCGGATCAAGAATCGTTGTCACGCCTTTGGCGTGAGCCGCTTTCATTGCGGCAATAACGGATTCCATCGGCGTCTCCAGTTGACATAAGAGATAGTCGCCGGCTTGGAGTTCCTCAACCGCCTGCAACGCAAACGCGCCAGTTACCTGCCCATTTGCCCCAGGAGAAATCACAATGCTGTTCTCACCGTTTGGCATAACGAAGATAACTGCGGTTCCGGATGACGTATCTGCTTTGCCAACCGAATTTGTGTTTACACCGGCATTTTTAAGTTCGGTTAAAAGGCGCTCTGAGAAAACATCGCGGCCGACCATACCCGCCATGGCTACTTGTCCGCCTAGCAAAGCCGCTGCGCAGGCTTGGTTCGCTCCTTTGCCGCCGGCGTAAGTTTCGAGATCTCCTCCCGTGAGAGTCTCACCGGCAACCGGCATTCGCGGTACGCGTTGAACCAGGTCGATATTGAGGCTGCCGAGAACGACGATTCGCCTGCCGTTTCCCTTGCGACCGGGGGTCATTGCGCGTCCACCACGCAGCGAAAGCCGAGCGTTCCCGCGCGATCGTAACTTGGCGCCATCAATAGCAGCTTTCCATGCTGGTCATTCCGATAGGCTTGGGGAAAGTACCAAATTGAGCCTTGTGGCTGGTAGTAACTGCCGCCACGCAAGATGCCTCCGCGCGTATGCTCATCCGTGTATTCGTCGGTCCACTGCCACACATTCCCAACCATGTCCATCACGCCGAACGGACTCGCGCCGCCTGGATGCGCAGTGGCGTCATCCGGTGCGCGGAGAGTCCGGCCTCGGTCGGGAGCAGGAACAGCATCTGGTTTCCACGCATTTCCCCACGGATACGCGCGGCCATCTGTTCCTTGCGCAGCGAACTGCCACTCCCACTCATGCGGAAGCCGCTTGCCCGCCCATTTCGCATAAGCTCGCGCATCCTCCTGAGATACCCAAGTGGCGGGCTTGTTGGCCCAACCGGATGGATAGGAACCGTTCTGCCAGTCGCGCAAAAAGTTCAGATCATCCTTCGGATGGTAGTGAGTCGCATCTATGAATTTTTTGAATTCGGAATTTGTGACTGGATACTTATCGATATAGAACGGTTTGATCTGCATGCGGTGTTCGTGGAACCGGCGCGGCATGTCCTCCCAAGGATACTGAACGTCTACACCGATATCGTCAGACCCTTCAATTTCGATTCCTTCTACTTTGAATACGTAATCTCCACCGGGAATTTTGACCATTCCTTCAGGCGTAGACGCGGTAGCCCGCGTCGGTTCGATTGAGACGAGTTGTTGGGCTAAAGTCTTCCACTCCCCTGAGAAGTTTGCTAACGGCGAAGCGGTCATAGTTCTCATCTGCTCCATCAGTTTCTGCGTTGCAGAACCCGGCTCGCCTTGAATAGCGAGAACTGCACCGAATCCATGCGCTTCAATCGCAAAAGATAAAACCTCGCTATTACCTTCCCTTTCCGGCTTCAACTCTTTCCCGTGATAGATATCGAAATAGCGAATACCTTCTGAATACGGAACGCTCATCTGCCGTCCATCGATGTTGTATTCATTTCGGTTAACGATGGTCCAGGCCGTTTGCGCGCCAAGCGGCCAGCGGCTGGCGTAAACGCCGTAATGATGCGTCGGATAAAACGGCTCCCAATCCGCGCTGATCAGAAATTTTGAAAGGCCGCGCTCGATGGTTGCCATGCGCCGCGTCGCTTCCCCGTCGCGCGGCGTAATGCCGTTCCAGATACCCCAAACATTTTCCCAGCTTTCCCATCCTTCGCCGTTAAAGAACGCATACTGGAGATCGTCGGTCTTGCTTCGGTTCCAGCGGTCGGAAATGTTAACCATGTGGCGTGTCTCAAGCCAGCGAAATCGATCCACGCCGGGAACAAAGTTGAATTGGCCGCCGTATTGCCCCCATGTCATGACATTCCATGCGAGCGCTTCGTCCGATGGGCTCCCTTCCGGCTCGAATGCCAGGGGATGACCGCTCTTGTCGGCAGCTTCTGAGAACGCCAGCGGCACGCCGTCCTGCGTATCGCCGTTGATCCCGTCCGCTCCCAGTTCTTTCATAAAGTTTGCAATCGCCTCGGGCCACGGCATCCCCGGATCTCGCGTCCCCTGGTCCCACATCATCATCGGAAACAACACGCGCACCCCGCGCCTGTGAAAATCGGCAATCATTTGTTTAACGCCCGCAATGCCGCCCGGCATGCAGCGAACCATATCCTGTTGATTGCGGTTATCGATTCCCATGTTCGGATAGGTCGGCCAAATTAATACCGAATCTATTCCGCCATAGCGCTTTTTCAGATCGTCAAGATAGCGGTCCACTGTATAGTGGCCTGCAACCGGATCGTAAAAGTAGCGATCCTGCACCATCATCTGTGGCTGTATGAAGCTGGATTGCGTCCAATGCAGCGCCGGCATGTCGTAGCGGCGATCGCTATAGCCGATCCGGATCTTCCGCTCCGTACGCCAATGCCTGATATCAGCCAACCAGGCTGTATGGTCATCTGCCGTGCATGGCATGTATCCTCGTCCGGCAACATGCTGCAAGTTGAAGCAGCTCGGTGCCGGGATCAATTGCCCCTTGGGTGGATAATTTGTGTCCTGCGCAAAAGAAATAACGCTGCCTGATGCCGCTACAGCCAGTACCAAAAAAATCGTTCTGCTCATTCTGGTTCTTCTCTCCAATGCCGCGTTTCTCCGTTCGTCGCTAAACTAAAAACAAATGGCCAGCAAGAATACCTTCGGTGCCGCGTCCGCGCTGCGAGTTAATAATAACGAGTACCAGATCTTTCGTCTTGATGCCCTGGAGAAGAGCATTGGCTGCGCTAAGCTTTCGCGCATACCCTACTCCATTAAGGTTCTGCTCGAAAACCTGCTGCGATTTGAAGACGGACGAACCGTTAAAGCCAGTGACATAGAGTACGTCGCGAAATGGGCTCACGGTGCACATGCGCAAGAGATCCAGTTCCGGCCGGCTCGCATACTTCTGCAAGATTTTACCGGGGTCCCGTGCGTAGTGGACCTCGCGGCCATGCGCGATGCGCTCAAGAAATTAGGAGCCAACCCCGAACTTGCCAATCCTTTGATTCCGGCCGATCTGGTGATCGATCATTCGGTACAAGTGGATTCTTTCGGATCGGCTCGCGCCTTTCAGGAAAACGCGCTGCTGGAATTTGCGCGACAGTTAAAACGGAGCTTCCGGTCCTCTGACCTGCCAGTGCGGATAGGCGGCGACGAATTTATGGTCGTGCTGCCGGAGTGCTCAACCGAGAACATCC
>DAISJE010000243.1:0-6985 GCA_036821665.1 Bryobacteraceae bacterium
AACGCTCTCTGCAATTAACTCAGTAGCGGATCGCGCTAATCGAATCATTACGGGAGGTAACCCGGCGTCGGACCAGGGCCTGCAATTTGCCGCGCGCAGTCTTACCGTCGCGCTCAGCTCATTGGAAAGCGCCGACCGTACGCCGCCGTCCCAAGTCATTGCCCTCTATTTACAAGCGTCAAAAACTCTCAAAGCGCGCTTCGCGGATTGGTCCGCATTGAAAAAATCCGTCCTCCCCGAGCTAAACCGGCAACTCCGCTCCGCTGGCCTGTCTGCCATTGAAATCTCACAACTTGAGCAGGAGGCCGAGGAGAGCCTGTCGCGGTAAGCGGCTGACCGCTGATAGCTGACGGCTGATGGCTGAGGGCTGATAGCTGACGACTGATAGCTGACGACTGATAGCTTCCCGGCCTTTTTTGGCATATGATGTGCAAAAGGTATGTCTTTCCTGTAACACTTGGCGGGTGAGACGCACTGTATTAGGGGTTGCGTGCGTACGCTTTCAGAAGTTCTGCCGTACTTTTACTTTTTAGGAGAACGCTCGAATGCCGTTTGAAGTCGGCCAGGTTGCCGCCGATTATGAAATTCTCGGGTTACTCGGCAAGGGCGGTATGGGCCGGGTTTACCGTGTCCGAAATGTTATTTCGAACCGTGCCGAGGCCATGAAGGTGCTTCTGGCCGATGTCGCCGCCGAAGCCGATCTTGGCGATCGCTTTATCGGCGAAATCCGCACGCTCGCCCGGCTCGATCACCCCAACATCGCCAAATTTCACACCGCTTTCAAATTCGAAAATCAGCTCGTCATGCTGATGGAACTCGTCGAAGGCTTTACACTTGCCGAGCGCGGCAAGCAGGAACCTCTTCCACTCAACGACGTTCTCAGTTATGCCACGCAGACGCTGGCTGCTCTAAGTTATGCGCATCAGAATGGCGTAATCCATCGCGATATCAAGCCTTCCAACATCATGGTGACGCCGCACGGCGTGGTGAAGCTGATGGATTTCGGCATCGCGAAATCGACCTTCGAACCGCTTTTGACGCGCCCGGGAACGACCATGGGCTCCATGTTGTATATGTCGCCCGAACAGGTCCGCGGGATGACGGTGGATGCGCGTTCCGATATTTATTCCGTCGGCGTTCTGCTCTATGAGCTGACTTCGGGACGGCGTCCGTTCGAAGCGGAAAATACGTACGCGATTCTGGAAGCGCAACTCAACGCAACGCCTCAGCCGCCCATTGAAGTGAATGCTGCCCTGCCGAAGCCGCTCAGCGACATTATCATGACGGCTCTCGCCAAAGAACCGATGCAGCGTTTTCAGACTGCCGAGGCGTTCCGAAACGCGCTGGAAAGCATCCGTGAACGTCCTGCTGCTCAGCCAAATCTCTCAAAAGCCGTCACCCAGCCGATGCCCCCTCCCGCCGCACAAGCCGGAGCGGCGCCGCGCAAGCGTGGCTTGTGGATGGCACTTGGAGCAGTCGCCTGCGTTTGCGTCTTAGCCGGTGGAGCGTTTCTGTTGCCGCATTTCTGGAAAAGTTCAGCGGGCGGGCCGGCCGCGCCTGTCGCGAAGTCCGAATCCGCTGCCCCACCTGCCACGTCGCCGGCCAGCCAACCCGCTGCGAATCCAACGGCCGACAACTCTGCTTCTGTGCCGAGTAACGTTGCTGCCTCAGCGCCCGCCGGGACGGGATCTGCAACACCGCCCGCAAGCGCCCCGCCCACGGTTGAGCCGCAGCCGCACCATGCTGTTCGTGAATCGCGCGCCGAAAAATCGCATGCGGGCGAACCGGTTTCGACCAGCGCCGTAACGGTGGTGCCTGTCCCGGTCCCGCAGCAACCGCAAGCGCAAACGCAGAGTCAGCCCCAAACCCAACCGGCGCCGGTACAGCCGACCGGCCCGTCTCAGGCAGACTTGGACAAAGCAGGTGAGGACCTGATGAAGCTCCGCGCCCGTGCCGATGCGGTGAAAGACAGTCTCGACCGCCTTCGGGGCCAGAATGCCGCCAGCGGCTTGGGCGTGCGGCACGATATCGTCGCATCCGCCAGCCGCCTCGAAAGCTATCTTCAGGCAGCCGATCGCGCTCTGCAAAACAACACTTTAGATTCTGCACGTAAAGACATGACTCATGCCGAAGAAGAGCTCAATAAATTAGAAGCATTCTTTGGGAGATAAGGGATAAATTTATGAAAGCTTTCGTCGCCTTAATTAGTGCCGCTTGCGCCGTGTCCTCGGTGTTTGCGCAACAGCCGTCGGCTAAGAAGAAAGTAGCGGTGCTCGATTTTCAGTACGCTACCGTCATGAGCAGCGTCCAGGCCATCTTCGGCACTTCACAGGACATTGGCCGTGGCATTTCCGACCTTTTGGTGGACCGTTTCCTGAAGGACGGCACTTATCGTGTCATCGAGCGCCGCGACATCAATAAGGTTTTGCAGGAACAAAATTTTTCAAACAGCGACCGTGCTGACGCAAACACCGCGGCTAAGATCGGCAAGGTATTGGGAGTGGATGCCATCGTCATCGGCGATATCACGCAATTCGGCCGCGACGATCACAACACCGGTGTAGGCGGCGCGTTCAACCGCTGGGACAAATACGGCATTGGCAAAGTCGGCGTCAAAAAAGCCAAGGCCGTTGTTGCCGTCACAGCGCGCTTAGTCGATGTGAATACGGGTGAAATTCTTGCCTCTGAAACCGGCAAGGGAGAGTCGCAGCGTTCCGGCACCAATCTCTTGGGCGGCGGCGGTGACTGGGGCGGCGGCGGAGGAGGCAGCCTCGATATGGGCAGCTCCAACTTCGCTCAAACGATTATTGGAGAAGCGGTAAACGGCGCCGTCACCGAGCTTGCCACCAAGCTGGGACAGGATGGCACGAAGATGCCGACAGAGACCGTCCAGATCAATGGGCTGGTCGCCGATGCAAGCGGTAGCAGCATTGTGATTAACGTCGGCAGCAAATCCGGTGTCCACGTCGGCGATCATCTTGTGGTCTCCCGCGTCACTCGCGTCATAAAGGATCCGGCAACCGGCAAACCGTTGCGCTCCGTCGAGGAACCGGTTGGCCAACTCCAGATCACTTCGGTCGACGAAGGCTCTGCGGTCGGAACATTCACCGGGGCAGGGCAGCCCAAGGTGGGCGATGCCGTAAAGAACGTCCAGCCTTAACAGCAGGAAAATCGGGGACACTTCTGATGTGGGGCGGGTGGGTCAACGGGAGTTGATAACCTGCGGCCGATTCGCCTGAAGCGGCGTCTTTTCATCTTTTGCAATAGGCAGCGGTAACCAAGCGCCGCGCAGGATGCCCTCGCGCAGCTGCTTTCCTATCGCGCTGGCCCGTCTTAACGAATCACAAATTTTTGCTATTCCAGCATGGATGGGGAGTACTTTCTCATGTTTTCAGTAGAACGTACTATAACCTGACGCTCTTGCCTATGTCCGTGCCGTGCCCTACGTTTGTTTTGGGGTAAATCGGAGGATATGCACGGTGGGAGCGTCTCGCTCGCTCATAGTACCCGTCTTGTGCCGCCTTTTGACCTCACATGTTCCCGAACGTAATGGGCAAAAGGAGTCCACGTTGTACTTCTCGAAAGTTTGCTTCGCCGTGCAGTTCGCTTCCTTCGTTGCAGCCACAGTAGTAGCCGCGCAAGCGCAGACTGCAATTCTGACGGCCCAGTTCAACAACTCACGAACGGCGGCTAATCAGACCGAGAACTCACTCAACACGTCTAACGTAAACGTCGAGTCATTCGGAAAGCTATTTACGTTCCCGGTGGATGGCTACGTTTACGCTCAGCCGCTTTACGTTCCAGGATTAAAAATCAACGGCGTCGTAAAGAATGTCTTGTATGTTGCGACCATGCAGAACAGCATTTATGCCTTCGATGCCGATAATCCGAAGGCGCCGTCCATCTTCCACGTCAGCCTGGGGACGCCCGTTCCGGCGCACTCGTCGGGTTGTCCGAGCGCACCCACCACCGGCCCCGTATTGGGTATCTTGAGCACTCCAACCATCGACATGGCCAGGAACTTACTGTTTGCGGTTTCCGCGACGCCTAACGGAACCGGCACGTATATTCACCAAATGTTTGGGCTGGATATCCGAACGGGTCAGATAAGAGAAGGGCCCGTAGCCATCGAGCCCACGTATCCCGGAAACGGCACCGATTCTCAGAACGGGCAAGTAGTCATGAATCAGGTGCACCATGCGCAACGCCCGGGCCTGCTGCTTTCGCAGGGAACAGTCTACGCCGGCTTTGGGAGTTGCGGACCCGATCCTAGCCCGTATCACGGTTGGATCGTCGGCTACAACGCCCGAACGCTAGCGCAAAAGGTTGTCTATAATGCCAGCCCCGATGGCGACGAAAATGCGATCTGGCAATCCGGGCGCGGCTTGGTCGCCGATGCAATCGGGAATATTTATGCGATGACGGGCAACGGTTCGGACAGCCCGACAACGAATATGGCGGACAGCTTTCTTAAATTATCGCGACGAGGTAATTTAATTGACTGGTTTACGCCCTCCGACCACGCCACACTCGATCAGTACGATCTCGATCTGGCCTCGAGCGGTCCGATTCTCACGCCCGATACGAACCTGCTTGTGGGCGGCGGCAAAGAAGGCATTGTCTACGTGCTGAATCCTCTTGCATTAGGCATGACGGGTGCTCCCGTACAACAATTTCAAGGTTCAAGAAATTGTGGTACGCCCAAATTTAACGGCTGCTATCAAATCCATTCGGTGGCGTATCTGAGTGCTGGCGCATCTATGTTTTACCTTTGGGGCGCACACGATAACCTTCGCTCTTTTCACTGGAGCGGCGGCGGCTTCGTCCCGGCAGCGCAAAATTCATTGGTAGCCGGCTACCCAGGCTCGATGCTAGCTGTTTCGTCTTCGGGCGGAGTTTCGGGAACCAGCATTCTATGGGCAGTGGATCCCAGCGGCGTGGTCCATGCTTATGACGCGTTGGATGTAGCCACTGAACTCTGGAACAGCACGCAAGATGCATCGCGCGACAGTCTCGGGACATTCGCAAAGTTTGGACAACCGATCATCGCCGATGGCCGGGTTTACGTTCCCACATTCTCCAATACAGTTGTGGCATACGGCCTCCTGCAAATGCCTGCTGCTCCGAGCAATCTGACAGCCGATTTCGTTTCGAGAAGTGTACAGACCTTAAGCTGGACGGACAACTCCAACGACGAAACCGGATTCGGCGTAGAGCGTTCAACGGATGGAGTGAACTTTAATCAGATTGCGACGGTTGCCGCGAACGTCACAGCCTATAAGGATAAGAGCCTGAGTCGCAACACAACATATTATTACCGCGTGCGCGCTCTGCATCCGTCGGGAGACTCCGGCTATTCGAACGTGACTCAAAACGCCGCCTTCTGATGCCGAGCCCTCGTGGCGCACGCAATTGGTCGCGGCTCATTCCGAGCCGCGACCAAGGGGAGCGGTCTTAATACTTAGCCCATCCGCCTGCCGTTATACAATCGTTATACAATGAAGTTCGGTGCACTTCGAATGGGACGAAGAGAAGGAACGGGCAAATATCGCGAAGCACGGCCTGGACTTCCGGGCGGCCGCTCGCGTGTTCGATGATCCGAACTTCGTTCTTATTCAGGACCGCATCGACGAAGAGACCGGAGAGCAGCGCTGGCACGCACTCGGGCTGGCCGGGGTGGCTCCGTTATTGATCGTCGTTCACGTATATCGGGAGGATAAACATGGCGAAGAAATCATCCGCATCATCTCGGCCCGCAAGGCTGATAAGCGTGAAGGCCGAAGATATTTTCAATAAGCCTTTGAGCGAGAGGCAGAAAACGGCGCTACGCCGGCTAAAGGAGAAGCCCGATTCCGAGATCGACTTTTCCGATATCCCGCCGCTTACAGAAGAACAGCTAGCGAGTGCTTTCCGGCCGCGCGACAAGCAACTCATTGCCGTTCGCCTCGACCGGGACGTCCTGAACTGGCTTAAAGGCTACGGCGAGGGCTATTCAACCCGTATCAACGCGTTGCTGCGGTCCGTTATGGAGCACCAACAGCGATGAAAACGTTACCGTGCTGGCGGTCGGATTTAGCCACTGCAATTGGTCGCAGCTCATTTCGAGCGGCGGCCAACGTGCGAAAATCGGGGACACTCCGGGCTGGTATCCGAATCGCCGCAGTGTCCGATCAGCAGGCGTGTCCCCTCTTCGAAGCCGCTCGGTGCAGAGCCCTCAACTTGCCAGAGCCATCGGCTTCAGGTTGATATTCGGGATCACGATCGAAAGCACATCCTCCACGCGATCCACGAAGTTAAACTGCATCTCCTGCCGGACGTGATCCGGCAAATCGCGCAGATCCTTCTTATTGCCTTGCGGCAGGATCACGCGCCTAATACCCGCGCGCCGCGCCGCCAGCACTTTTTCTTTCACTCCGCCGATCGGCAGCACCAACCCCGCCAGCGTCACCTCGCCGGTCATCGCAATATCGCTGCGTGCCGGCAACCCGCTATAGACCGAGGCTAAAGCACTGGTCATCGTTACGCCCGCGGACGGTCCATCTTTCGGAATGGCGCCCGCTGGAACGTGCACGTGTACGCCGCTGTTCTTAATCAGCTCAGGGTCGATGCCGAGTTCCGCCGCGTGCGCCCAGACATAGCTCTGAGCGATCTTGGCCGATTCCTGCATCACTTCGCCAAGCTGGCCCGTGATCGTCAAGCCTTTCCCGTTCGGAAGCAGTGTGCTCTCAATATAGAGAACGTCGCCGCCTGTTTCGGTCCAGGCGAGCCCCGTCACCACGCCGGGCGGCACGGTCTTTCGCGCTTGTTCCGGCAGAAAGATCTCCGGTCCCAGCAGATCGCCTAATGATTCCGGCGTCACGACAACCTTGCCGGTTTCGTTTTCAGCCAGCTGCAAAGTGACTTTGCGGGTTACCCGCGCGATCGCCCGCTCCAGCTTTCGCAATCCGGCTTCGCGCGTATAGCCGCTGATGATTGTTCGCAAGCC
>DAISJE010000244.1:0-6964 GCA_036821665.1 Bryobacteraceae bacterium
CGTCGACCGCGTGATTCAAGCGCGCCCTTCTATCGATCCGGCCACATTGCTCGGGTCCGGGAAAGTAGACGAGATACGCGGCCGCATCGATTCGGAGCACATCGACACGGTCATCTTCGATCACGAATTAACCCCCACGCAGTTACGTAATCTGGAACGCCGGCTCGAATCGAAAACGCTCGATCGAACACAACTCATTCTGGACATTTTCGCCCGCCGTGCCCGTACCCGGGAAGGACAGTTGCAAGTGGAACTCGCACAGCTCAGCTATCTTCTTCCGCGATTGGCCGGACGGGGCGTCCAGATGTCCAGGCTCGGTGGCGGAATCGGAACGCGCGGTCCCGGTGAGACACAGCTTGAAACCGACCGCCGGCGCATTGGACAGCGAATAGCCAAACTCAGGAGTGAAATCGAGCGAGTACGTGCAACGCGCGGAACGCAGCGTTCACAGCGCCAAGCCGTGCCGCTCTCGACAATCAGCCTGGTCGGTTATACGAATGCCGGAAAATCAACGCTATTCAACCGGCTTACAGGAGCGGGTGTATTGGCGGACGCCAAAATGTTTGCCACACTCGATCCTATCGTCCGCCAGATCCGTCTGCCCTCGCAGCGCCGCGTGCTGTTGAGCGATACAGTAGGCTTCATTCGCAACCTCCCAACGACCCTCGTGGACGCCTTTCGAGCCACTCTGGAAGAAGGCACGGCCGCCGCGTTACTGCTCCATGTAGTGGATATCGCCTCTCCATCCGCCTCGGAACAAGCCACCCACGTGATGAAAGTACTTGCCGAAATCGGGGCTCAAGCGACACCACAGATTCTCGTCTTGAACAAAAGCGATCGGTTGTCCGAAGCCGATCGCCTGCAGGATCTCTCGACCCTCACCCACCGCCTTCTCGGCGAGACAGCGCGGCAAAATGCGACGCCCGCGGCCCTCGTCTCCGCGCAAACCGGCGCCGGAATCGATGCTCTTCTGGCCACTATCGACAAGCAACTTGTTCAGGATCCGGTTGCACGCCAGCGTTTCCGGTTGCCTCTGAGCGAAGGACGAGCGCTGCACCTCCTATATGATCGGGCGGCTATCGTCTCCAGGAATTACGAACACGACTATTGCGAAGTTGTGGCAGATGCTCCGGAGTCGATTCGTCATAAGCTTGCCCAATACGCTGTTCCGGACTGACGCAACGCAATCGCTGCGTCCTCCTATTCGGAAAAACTGGGCCTTCGTCTGATTAGTGCGAGAATGTTCCTATTCGAGGCTAGTTGTTGCAAAACCAGGTGATCAGGCTAGCGGTCCTGACGGTTACGGCGCTTGCGTCCGCACTTTGCGCCGCATCGCACCAGCCGCAGGCACGGGAGGACAAGAGCACTGCACGCCAAGCCTACGACGCCAAGATTCGTCAGACCTATACGCTACGATTCGGCAACGACATCTCAGCGCCTGGAAATGCAGCTATAGCCGGCAACAAGTTTATTTCGCCGGCCGCATTCCCCAAAGCGGAGTACTGCGCGAACTGCCATCCCGAGGCTTACAAGCAGTGGCGGCAGGCACTGCATTCTAATTCCTTCCGGACACCGTTCTACCGCACGAGTGTCAACATTCTCGCCCGGACGAAGGGCATCGACTATACCCGCCACTGCGATAGCTGCCACAATCCCATTGGTGTGCTTTCAGGCGCGTTGAATCAAAATTCAACCGTCGACCGCAGTTTCGACGAAGACGGGTTAACCTGTATGACCTGTCACTCCATTCAGAAGCTACAGGCGAATAGCGGAAACGGGAGCTATGTGATGGGCGTGCCTGCCGTTATGGTGGATGAAAAGGGCGAGCCCATTCCGGGCAAAGTTCCTGACAGCGAAATTATGGCGCATCCGGAGCGCCATGCCAAAGCTGTGATGAAGGATTTCTATCATACAGCGGAGTTCTGCGGCGCATGTCATAAGGCCAACCTGCCCAATCCGTTGAACGATTACAAATTCATACGCGCGTTCACCGTCTATGACGAATGGCAGAACTCAAAGTTTTCGAAACAGAATCCATTGACGTTCTATTCGGCCGATTACAGGAGCTGCCAGGACTGCCATATGATGCGAATGCCTGCAAGCGCTAGCGAGTACGGCGCGAAAAAGGGAACATTCGCGTCCCATCGTTGGGCCGCGGGAAATACCGCTGTACCGTTTTATTACGGTTACAAAGAGCAGCTTCAAAAAACGATTGAGTTCCTGCAGTCGGGCATGTACCTCAACATCGATCTGTTTGCGATTAAGGACATGGCGGACGGCAAAATGGATGCGCCGCTTGGGTCGGCGCCCTACTATCTCCACTCCGGCGAGACGGTACAAATGTTTGTGGTTATCCAGAACAAAAACATCGCGCACTCTCTCGTACCGGAAGTACGGGACCTGTACGAGCCATGGGTTGAGTTTGAGGTCAAGGACGCAGATAGCAAGGAGATCTATCACAGCGGCTTTCTTAAATCCGACGGCAGCCTGGATGAACGCGCACACAGCTTTACGAATCGCCCTGTGGATAGCCAAGGCGAATTCGTAGATAACCACAAAGTTTGGACCATTCACTCCGTCGCTTACGACAACACAATTCAATCGGGCCGCTCTGTTCTCGTTCGTTATCAATTCCGCATACCGGCCGATGCTAAAGGGCCGCTTACGATAACGACCCGTGTGAATTACCGGCATTTTCGGCAGAGTTACTTGAACAATGTCTTTGGGAAAGAGCATCCGGCGTATCCGGCGGTAACACTCGCGTCGCGTACACGCGTTTTTCGTCTCGGGGAGAACCCGGTCACGGAACGGGGTCCGAACGATAATCCCGATTGGATGCGCTGGAACAATCTGGGCATCGCTTATCTTGATCAGCTTCAGTATCCGGATGCACTGCATGCTTTCGAGAAAGTCGTGGAGTTACGTCCCAATTACGCGGATGGCCAGATCAATCTCGGAGTCACGTATATCGGATGGGAAAAGTATTCCGCAGCCCGGCCCAGCTTGGAAAAAGCTCTCTCGCTCAGCCCGGGCAATGCACGCGCGCTTTACTACATGGCTTTGGTCGAACGGCGCGAAGGCCACTGCGATAAGGAAGTTGCCGATCTGCAGAAGGTAGTCGCGCAATATCCAAAATCGCGCGATGCCCGACGCGAGCTGGGAATTTCCTATTACCAGCAGCACCAATACACGGAGGCGCGACAGCAGTTTGAGGCCCTGCAGACGATCGATCCCGACGATCTCGCCGCCCACTACAACCTGGCAGTGCTCTATCGTCGTATGGGTCTGAAGAAACAGGCCGCCGAGCAGGCCGCGCTATTCGCAACGAAACAGGTCGACCCCGGGGCCCCTACATATTCGCTTGATTATTTACGCAGGCACCCGGAAATCTCGATTGAAAGCGATCCCTTTCACGTGCACCAGGAGATGACGAACCAAGTGACAAGTGGGGCAGGCCCTTGGCCTGCGCCGGGCGCCCCGCCCGGCTCCTCAAAGCCTCTTCAGAGGAGTAGTAATTGAAGCAGAATCATAGACGCCATTTCATTCGTTCACTTAGCCGCACGGCGCTGGTACTGCCATTTGCGGATGTGCTGGCATTGGCTGCCCCGCGAGGGCAGCAACTTCCTGGACCAATCGAGCGCACTTATAACGCCAAGGCCATGCCGCCTCCAAAAGGGCCGAAATCGCCAATCGAAGGCACGCCGCTCGGTGTCAGCTTTGTAGACGTCGTGAAAGAAGCAGGGCTCGCAGTCAAAACTATTTACGGCGGTGAGCACAAAAATAAGTACCTGCTCGAAACAACCGGGTGCGGCCTCGCTTTCTACGACTACGATAACGACGGCTGGGTCGATGTATTTCTAGTAAACGGCTGGCGTCTGGAGGGCTTTCCTCCAGGTGCGGAGCCGCGCTGCCATTTATTCAAGAACAATCGCGACGGCACATTTACTGATGTCACTAAAGGGTCGGGGCTGGAACACAAGACGGGCTGGGGCCAAGCCTGTTGCGTCGGCGATTACAACAATGACGGAAACGACGATCTGTTCGTCACCTACTATGGCCAAAACGTCCTGTACCGTAATAACGGGAACGGCACATTCGCCGACGTAACGAAAGAGGCTGGCTTGCTGCAGCCTGGCCCAAAGACACGCTGGAATACCGGCTGCACGTTTGTCGATTACGACAAAGACGGCCACTTGGATCTGTTCGTCGCGAACTATGTCGATTTCGACCTGAAGACCGCTCCTCCGCCGGAAGCCGGGCCATGTACCTATAAAGGATTGCTCGTGGCGTGTGGACCACCGGGCCTGAGAGGCGGCAAGAATATCCTCTATCACAACAATGGAAACGGGACGTTCACGGATGTCAGCGAAAAGGCGGGAATCTGGAAGACCAAGGGAACCTATGGCCTGAGCGTCGCCGCGTCCGATCTCGACAACGACGGCTGGCCGGATATTTACGTGGCGAATGATTCCAGTACCGCGACTCTTTATCAGAATCAAAAAGACGGAACATTCGTCGATATTGCGATTGAAGCTGGAGCCGCGCTCTCACCGGAAGGTAAACCGCAGGCCGGAATGGGAGTTTCAATCGGCGACTACAATCGGGACGGCAAGCTGGATATCGTGAAGACCAATTTCGCCGGCGATACGGATTCGCTTTATACGAATCTCGGCGACGCATCTTTCGAGGATCATACCTATCCGAGTGGTCTGGGCGTGAACACGCGTTTGCTTGGCTGGGGTGTTGGCTTCTTTGATATGGACAACGACGGTTGGCTCGATATTCTCATGTCGAATGGCCACGTCTATCCGGAAGTCGATAATTCCAAAACGGACTTGAAATACGCAGAGCACAAATACCTATACCGAAATCTTCAGAACGGCCGCTTCGAAGAAGTGACCGATAAAGGCGGACCCGGCATTCTGGAGAATGCGCCGGCGCGAGGCTGCGCCTTCGGCGATTATGACAATGATGGCGACATCGATATAGCCGTAAACTGCGTGAATGCCGTCCCGCAGCTTCTGCGCTGCGACTCCACGCTCAAGCGCAACTGGATCAAGATCAAGCTGGTTGGTGTGAAGTCGAATCGAACCGGAATCGGCAGTCGAATTACTGTTGTCGCCAAAAACAAACCCGATGCGAAGCCACTCAGGCAGATTGATGAATTGCGTAGCGGCGGCAGCTATTTTTCCCAAAACGACCTTCGTATGCACTTCGGGTTGGATCAGGCGACGAAAGTCGATTCGGTGGAGATTCGCTGGCTTAGCGGGCAGGTGGACCGTCTGCAGGATCTTGAAGTCAACCGGCTTTACGTCATTCAGGAGGGTGGCAAGATTCTCAAAAGCGACCCGCTGCAACCTGCCCGCAGTACATGATACGCGGCTTTATTTTGCTTGCTCTCGCGCCGCTTCTTTGCTGTGCCGAAAGCTGTGCCTGGATTAACGCGGGCACGGTAGAGGGCATTCTGGGCGGCGACGTTGAGACCCACGTAACGCAGAAAAGCTGCGTGTTCGAGCATCGAGGCGGCGACAAGCTGAGTATCGTCGTCGAAACGATGACGAATCCGCAGAGCCGGTTCACGAAGTATCTGTCAGCGTGCAAATCAAAGCCTGTGCCGCTGGAAGCAGTAGGGAATGAGGCAGTGACTTGTAGCGCAAGACACACAGGGCTGGTGATTGGCCGTGTACGTGACCGCGCATTTGTTATTCGCGTAACTACAAATGATCGTGGTGCAACAAAGGAAGTGCTGGAATCGAAAGCCGAGGAAGCGGCCCGGCACGTAGCGGGCAATTTGTTTTGATGGTCACTTCGACGCTCTAGCCGCGCCCTGTTCCAGCTTTCGTTCCTTCTGCTTTTCTTCGGCGGCCCGGAGCGCAGCCGCTTTATCGAACGCGGCTTTCGCTCCCGCGGTATCGCCTTTACGCCGCAGCAATAACCCGAGCGAGTTAAATGCGCCGGCGTCCGTAGGGTCTAAGGCAACGGAATGGCGCAAGGCGTCAATCGCGCCGTCTGCATTGCCTTGCTGCTTGAGGATCGTCCCGAGTTCGAACCATGCTTCGCCGTAAGTTGGCCGCTGTGCAACGGCAGCCCGGAACTGCTGGATCGCCTTGGCCGGCTCGCCGTTATCGACATGGCTGAGACCTAATAAATAATGGGCTTCCGCCAGCGTTGAATCGAGTTGAACCGCTTTCTCGAGTTCTGCCATTGCGTGATGCAGGTCATCGCTCTGCTTGTAAGCGACTCCGAGATCGTAATGCGCTGAAGCAGAATTGGGATGCGCCATTGCAACCGCGGAAAGATGTTTTATCGCGTCCTTATAATCCGCAGCGCCAATGTATGCGTATCCAATGTTGACCTGAACCTGAACATTATTGGGTTCCTGCCGTAAGATCCGCCGAAATTCGGCGATCGCCCCAGCAGTATCGCCGCTATTCACGAGCGCCACACCGTAACTGTTGCGGAGAGCCGTATCGTTCGGATTCAGCGCTACGGCTTGCCGGTATGCATCGCGTGCCTTTGGCCATTGCTTTTTCTGCTCGTACGTCCGGCCCAGGTCCTGCCATGCCGCTCCAAGATGGGTGCGATAGTCACGCTGATCGGGTGCAAGGCGAACAGCCGTTTGAAGGGCATGTACTCCCGCTTCCGTTTGCTTCGTCAATATCAAAGCTGCGCCGAGGTGATACCAGGCCTGCGCTGATTTTCCGTCCAGTTCAGTAGCGCGTTGAAAATAAGGGATCGCTTCGGCCGCACGATTTGTCGCGGCTAACAGGAATCCGACTTCATCCTGATACGCGGCCGAGCTGGGTACTAACTGCGCTAACTTTTGATACGCCGAAAGTGCACCATTCGCGTCTTTCGCCGCCAAAGCCCTGCGACCGGAGGATTCCAGTTCCTGAATGCTTTGTTGCGGCCACGCAAGCAGCGGCACACAAAAAAGTAAGCCGAGCCGCAAGCGTGAGCGCGC
>DAISJE010000245.1:0-6955 GCA_036821665.1 Bryobacteraceae bacterium
GGAAATTCTTCGTTTTCGAGCATCTGGCGGGGATCGAACGACGAGATATCGTGTTTTTCCTGCGCGGCCGGAACATCTTCAATGCGTGAGATCGGCCCGCCCCAATACAGGTGCTGCAGTTCGCCGCTGGGGCCCACCCCCAACGCGTACGAGCTGTGAGGGCTCGCGATCAGCCAGACTTTACGAGCTTGATCGAATTGAATCTGAGCCATTGCTAAAGATGCAAAAGCAAGTGTAAGTAATGACGATTGTGCGACGTGGCGCATGGTCTCGATTGTACGATTGCATTCATGCGCGGATATCCGATCTTGCTGTCTCTAATCGTCCTCCCGGTTCTGAAAGCGCAGAATCCCGAGATCGTGATCGGCGAGCGAGAGATGCGCCCGGCGCAGTGGCTGTGTGGTGGAGCACTAGGTCTGGTACGGCTCTTCGGTTTGCCGGTATACGATCACATCCTATTTCTGTTACGACTTGCTGTGGTCCGCTTGTCCGGCGAGGTAAGCCTCAGCGTGTTTCACTTGGGTGAGAGTCGGATCGGCATGCTTCCATGCCGTGAGAAAGTCCGCATATTCTTTTGCAGCGCCGCCCGAGTCGCCTGATTTCTCGCTGCAAAGGGCAATGCCGTAGAGCGCGAAACCGGATTTGGGCCGTTCCCGTAGCGCTTGTTGATACGCTGTCCTGGCACCATTCCAATCGCCGGCAGCGATCAGCGCCGCTCCTTCCGCCTCCCAGACCGGCCGAATGTAACCAGGCGGCTCGCGATAGCCCAGAGCTTTTTCTTCCTGTGCGGCATTCGCAAACAGCTTCTTCGACTCCGCTGTCTTTCCCTGAGCTGTGAGCAGCGATGCTCGCAATTCCAGTGACATAACGGACAGACTCTTTAAAAGCGGCTGTAAAAGCGCATCAGGTCTCACTTGCAGTTTTCGAGCGGTAGCAGCCGCGCTTGTTTTCGTACCTTGCGCATCCTTCAATTGTTGCGAGCTTCGCCATAATCCGGCGTCGAATTTCATGGACGCCTCCTCTGCTTTGGAGAGATTGTGGCTCTCAATGGCTTGCATGCCCGCGGCGAATCGAGTGAGCTGGCGCGCAAGGAAATCGAGATTAGGCCGGTCCTCCGGTGGCTTGCTCGCCTGTAGTAGCTCGGCAACCTGCTCCCAGTTCGCGGTTCGCAACGCCACCGGCAAACGAGGGTTGAGGCGAGAGATAGAGTCGCGCGTCGAATAAATGTAAAGCGTCGATTCGAGTTCGCCGCGGGCGCCGTTGAGCTTCGTGGAAAGTGCGGTCGCCTTTTGCAATTTGCCCTCTTCCATTAAGTTCGCAACTGCGTACATCAGGTTGTGGACATAGTTCCAGTCATTATCCGGATCGACGTGCTGTTCCCGCATGTAGCGCTCGTCCACCTGCATTGAAGCAGCGAACGCCTGTTCCGCACGAGCGTAATCACCAATGCGGAAGAAAATATGCCCAGGCATGTGAACCATGTGTCCGGACGCCGGCGCCAGGCTGGCCAGGATCTCGGCGCTATGCAGTGCCTGCTCGGGATGATCCGTCCACTCCAGCGCATGAATGTAAAGATGATTCGCGGCCGAATTTTCGGGCTCTTCCTTCAAAACCGACTGCAACAGCGCAACGGATTCCTTGTGATCGACAAAGCCGGACAGAAAAATTCGCGCCTCGGTGTCTTTCGGATAGTCTTTGACGAGCTTGCGCCAGAGGTCTACTTTGTCGCTCGCAGTCGCCTCGATGTAGAGGCGTTCGCGCTGGCTGGCATGGCGTTTGAGACTCACCGCCTTGGCGAGGGCCTGGCCGGCGTAGCCTTTTGCGTTGCTGTGATAAAAAGACTCGGCTTCGTACAGCCCCCAGTAGCACATCGCGCATTGCGGATCGACGCGAATACTCTGTTCGAAGGCGCGCGCCGATTCGTAATCCCAGAAATCGTGTAACAGGTTCAGGCCCTGGTTGAACCACATTTCCGTTTCCGGTGTCGCCGTGATTCCCATAGAGACGTTCCCAATGCCGGTCATTTTCTGCGGTACGGGCAACTGGTCGGGAGGAGTTTCGTTCCGGGTCTCCGGCCCGTGCCTGGGCATAGTCATCTGGGCGAGGGCTGGTTGCGCTATCACAAATGTCGACCAGAGCACCATCAACTGGGCCACGATGGACAGGAGGAGGCATGAGTTGAGAAGACGAAAGCGATGCACCCTTTCGCCAATATATCCAGAGCATACTGAGCAAGAAGTGCAAAAATGGCGGCATGGCACGCCAAAAATTAACTGACGCTGAATTGCGTCCGGCGCTTGAACAGCTCTCCGGTTGGACAATAGCGAACAATAGGCTGCATCGCGAATATAAATTCCCCGATTTCGCTCATGCGTTTGGCTTTATGGCAACAGCCGCCGTATTGATCGACAAGATGAACCATCATCCGGAGTGGTCGAACGTTTACAATCGCGTTACAGTCGATCTCACCACGCATGATTCAGGAGGCATTACGCAAAATGATGTCGAACTGGCCCGTGTGCTTGAGAAAATTGCCGGTAAGTTAGCCTGACTAGTGGGTAATGCAACAGCTTCTTTGGGCGCTGCTCCTCACCGGCGGACTCTGTTTCGCGCAGGAAACACTAACCCCGCAGGAATTCTCACAACTCGATTCCACGATCCAGCAGGCGGTCGATACGGATCTCATTCCGGGCGCCGTGCTCGTGATCGGTCATGACGGCCGGGTGGTCTAGCGGAAGGCATACGGCTGGCGCGCGCTGGTTCCCCATCGCGAAACGATGACGCTTGACACAATCTTCGATGCCGCTTCTTTAACCAAGGTGTGTGCGACGACGCCTTCGGTGATGAAGCTATTCGAACAGGGAAAGCTCCGCATCGACGATCCCGTCACCAAGTATCTGCCGGAATTTCAGGGCGGTAAGAGCCCGATTACCGTGCGGCTGCTGATGACGCATTTCTCGGGCATGCCGCCGGACCTTATACTCGAGCCGCGTTGGAGCGGCTATCAGACCGGCATTGAAAAGGCTCTTACGACGAAGCCCATTGCCCCTCCCGGAGCGCGCTTTATATACAGTGACATCAACTTCATTCTCATGGGAGAAATCGTGCGACGCCTTTCCGGAGAAACTTTGGCGCAGTTCGCGCATGACCAGGTTTTTGAGCCGTTAGGGATGCACGAGACCGGCTTTCTCCCCTCGCCTTTACTGCGTGCCCGCATTGCACCCACCGAAATTAATCCCGACACGGGCTTGCCGTTCAGGGGAGTCGTGCACGATCCGACGGCGCGCTATATGGGCGGAATCGCGGGTCATGCAGGTCTGTTCACTACGGCTGACGATCTTGCTAAATACGCCGAAATGCTGCTGGCGATGGGAGAACACGACGGCGTTCGTGTCTTCAGCCCGATGACCGTCAAGAAATTCATCGAACCGGCGACTCCGGCCGATCAGCCCATTCTCCGCGGGCTCGGCTGGGATCTCGATTCGCCGTTCTCGAGCAACCGCGGCGAACTGTATCCAATCGGCTCGTTCGGTCACACCGGCTTTACGGGCACTTCCATGTGGATGGATCCGACAACCAATTCATTCATCATTCTGCTGACCAATGCGGTACACCCCCATCGCGGTAAATCGCTGAGTTCGCTGCGTTCACGACTTGCTACCGCCGTAGCCGCCGATTTCGGAGTGAACACACCCAACAGCGTTTCACTTACCGGCTACAACGAAACCATGAGCGGCGCGGGTGTTCACCGCAAAATAGATCGCAACGGACAGACGTTTACCGGCCTGGATGTGATGGAACAGTCTCGTTTTCTGCAACTACAGGGCAAGCGGATTGGCTTGATCACCAATCAAACGGGACTGGATCTTCACGGGCGCCGCAATGTAGATGAGATGCTAGCCGCGGGCATACACGTGGTCCGGCTCTTTTCGCCGGAGCATGGCATCACGGGAACGCATGACAGCGCGGTCAATAGCGGGATTGATCCCACCACTCATCTTCCGGTTGTCAGCCTTTATCAGGCGCACCAGCGGCGACTGCCAGCGGAACAGATGCGCGATCTGGATGCCGTCGTTTATGACATTCAGGATGTAGGCGCCCGCTTCTACACCTATTCCTGCACTCTGCTCTATGCGCTCGAGGAGGCCGGAAAAGCCAAAAAGCCGTTTTACGTGCTGGACCGGCCCAATCCGATTACCGGGACTCACGTGGAAGGCCCTATCATGCAGAAAGATTTGGAATCGTTCGTCGGATGCTATGACATTCCGCTGCGGCATGGAATGACATTTGGAGAACTGGCGACGATGGCGAATGCGGAACAGCACTGGGGAGCCGATCTGCACGTCATTAAAATGCAGAATTGGGAACGGGGAGACTGGTTCGATTCGACCGGCTTGAGTTGGATTAATCCTTCGCCGAATATGCGCAGTTTAAATGCCGCGCTGCTGTATCCCGGTCTCGCCATGCTGGAGGCATCCAAGAACTATTCGGTAGGGCGGGGGACGGACGCACCGTTTGAACAGATCGGCGCCGATTGGATTCAGGGAGAAATGCTCGCGCAGTATCTGAATGCGCGGTTCATCCCCGGCGTGCGCGTTTACCCCACGAGCTTTTGTCCGAATTCCTCGAATTTTGCGGGGCACATGGTGCAAGGAGTGCGATTCGTGATTACCGATAGGGAATCGTTCGACAGCACGCGTCTTGGCATCGAGCTGGCCGCGGCGCTTGAAAAGTTGTATCCCGGAAAAATCGATTTCGACGCTTGCCGGTTCCTGATCGGAAACCGGGACATCATCAGGAAATTGCAATCCGGAGAAGATGCGAGCGCGATCTGGACGGAGGCGCAGAAGCAGGCGGCTGAGTTCGACAGGCGAAAACAACAATATTTGTTGTATTGAAAGCGGTTAGCGGGCCGGGCATGCCACGGCCCCTACGCACCGCTTGCTTGCGCGCGCGGCTCGGAAAAAAGGTCAGCGGGCCGGGCATGCCACGGCCCCTACGTGCTTTATGCTTCCGCTGCTTGCGCGGTGGGCTTGCTCTTACTGCCGGGGGGGCGGCCGCGCCGCCTGTGTTCGGGAGAAACCTCCGCGCTCTCACCCGAACCGGATTCGTCCAGCGAAGCCGCGGCGTCTTTTAACCAGGCGGGCGGCCTGCCCCTTCTGCGCCCGCGGCCGCGAGCCAAGCGCTCCAGAGTCAATATCGCTTCTTCAAGTTGCTCCCGCTCGAGCCGCAGCTCGGCGAGCATTTTATCGACGTCCAAATTGCGAACCTCCATATCCCGCAGCATTGTGGCGTGATCCGGTGTCTTCCCGGGAGGCTCTAAAAGCCTTTTACAATCACGCAAGATTTAGACGAAGTTTAAGCGGTGTTTCGGGTGAAATTCAATATAACTGGAGTGCTGGAAAACAAAAAATAGTTCTAGTAGTACCAAATGATTTGGTACGTGTAAATGGAAAGGCGCACCAATTTTAAAAATAGTTTTACGTGTTGCGCCGTTTCCAATAAAAATAAAACGGGACGCTCAGTGCCATAAGCCCTAGGCCCATAAGTGATTCTCGCGGACGCGTCTGTAATGTGCTCACCAAAAGCAGAGCCGCGACACCCACAAAAAGTACTGGCACAATTGGATAACCTGTCACCCGGTACGGCCGCTCCAGATTGGGCTGTTTTCGGCGTAAGACGAAAAGCGAAACGGCTGTCATTAAGTACAGAATCCAGCTTCCAAAAATAACGAAATTGTATAGGTCGTCGAACCAGCCGCTAAGGACCACGACCGACGACCACAAGCAGAGCATGATCATGGCGTTGCCTGGCGTTTTGAATTTCGGGTGTACGACGGCTGCGGTGCGAAAGAACAGTCCATCTCTCGCCATCGCATACGGGACGCGCGAACCGGCCAGAATAGACCCATTTAGCGCCGCAAATATCGAAATCAACACGGCGATGGTAACGGCCCCGGCGGCCGCTCTGCCGTAGACATGGGACATCATATCTGCGGCAACGCGATGACTCGCGGCCACCTCGGATGGATTTAATACATAAAAATAGGCGATGTTAATGAGGATATAAGTCACTATTACGGCGGCTGTGCCGACGATAAGGGAACGGGGAAGATTTCGTTGGGGATTACGAATCTCTGAAGAGACCATGCTGACGTTGTTCCATCCGTCGTACGCCCAAAGAGCGCTCACCATTGCGGCGAAAAAGCCAGTTATGCCGCCCACGCCGGTAATGCCCATATTGAAATGCGAAAAATCGCCTTTACCGAACAGAATGCCGGCCACAATGACGCCGGCAATTAACGTCATTTTGACGATCGTAACGAACACTTGCACGTTACCGCCGGACCGCACACCGACATAATTGACCGCGGCCAGAATCAGGATCAGAGCAATAGCGACCAGTTGCCCGTAGTGAATCTCGAGGCGACTGCCGCCGGGGCCTATATGCCAGGGAAGCACGACTATCGAAACACCCAGAATCGGGAAAAAAGCGGTCAAATACGTATAGAAACCGGCGGCGAGGGTCGCAATAGAGCCGCTTTTTGCTACCCAGAATTGCGTCCAGCCGTACAGATATCCCCAAAATGGCCCGTAGGCAGCGCCAAGGTAAACATATTCGCCACCCGCCTCCGGCATCGCTGCTGCCAGCTCCGCATAGGTCAGGGCACCGAAAAGGCTCAGTAGCCCGGCAACGACCCAAACGACAAAGAGCAGATGCACGGAGCCGACAAAATGGATCATGGCGGACGGCACGAGAAAGACGCCGCTGCCAATGACGGTTCCGATCACGATGGAGACGGCGCTCCATAGGCCCAGGACGCGCTGCAGGCTGGGCTTGCCGACCGGGGCGGTGGACAGTGTTGGGACTTCTGTAGAGCGCGATTGACGCGGCATATATCTAGACAGTGACTTGTGGGGCTACCTGTCGCTCGGAGCGCTGCGGGAAAAACACG
>DAISJE010000246.1:0-6948 GCA_036821665.1 Bryobacteraceae bacterium
GTACTGGAATCCTATATTCAGCGGCTTTCGGCAGAGCTGATTGGGTGGGCCCAACGAAGTCCGTTATGCTCGCAGACGTGTGCGGCAACTGGAGCTTGACCGTCGCCGTGCCGGCTTCACCGAAACATTCCACCATGCGCAGTTCAATATAGTTCCGTTCGCGTCGGAGGGCTTCGACGATTACGTTATCGGACGTTTCTACAAACGGCCGCGCGGTTCCCGATCCCATCCCCAACATAAGAAAAGGCGGAGAGTTGTACTCCCAAGCCATTTGCGGCACGCGCGCATGCCGCCAGTCGAATTCGTGCGCCAAAAGCGCATACGAAAGAACATGACGGCCTTTGCCGCTCAACCAGGGATTCGGATAACCCCAATATTTGTCCTCTGCGTTTAGCAAGTGAATCACCGGCGTTCGTTCTTCGATTTCGCGTCCACTCAAGCCGCGATCGAAGATGGCAACACCGCCGCCGCTTGCGAGCGTGTAGTGGCTCCAGCGGACCGCGGGAACGATCCCCTTCGTCCAGCCGTGCAGATTCGGATTTGGCTTCGCCCATGCTCCGTGCGAAAAGCCGTACGGAATACCGCGCCGGATTTCGAGAACATCTTCCACGAGTGGAAATTCGGAAATCACGACGGTCCGGTCGGGAATATCGTTCAATTCGGTTTCAAAATCGATGCGCGGGTAGTTTTTGTAGAAGCGCACCGTGCGGCGGATCGAACCGCCGCCATAGAACGTTCCTTTGATATCGATGGTAAGAGCGATCGGGCCATTCGTGGCGGTGACGTTAGAGCGCACATCGCTGGACGAACCGAGCCGTGTTCGCTGTGAACGAGGCGGCATGTGATCTGCCGGGTCCTTCAGCCTGGCGGGCGGGCGCTCGGCGACAATCACGTTCGCCGGGCCGCCAAGCATTTCACGCCCATTGCTTTTCAATTTGAGACTAGTTAGAGCGCCCGTGTTGCCATCGATGCGCGCGGAATGATATCGGGTTTCAATGGAATCTGGGATCGTGACAGCAGACGGCATGATTGGAGCCTTATCCGAAATTCCAAGTGCCACCGTACCGACGGAAGGCATTTCAGGTTGGCACAGAATAGAGCCGTCGTCCAGAAGTTCACTGGGAATGCGATCCGGAGATTTGCCCGGACGCAAAGCAAGTTGAACCGGGTCGTTACGGCTCCAATTCAACGGATTAAATAACCCAACGCCTGCGCCTTCTTTTAAAAGCGCCGCACCCGCCTCAGCGGACACACGTTCGACTGTACGCTCCACCCAATTAAAACGATCCTGCACGTCCCAGGAATGCTCGTCAACGAAAACCATGCCGCCAGCCGAGCCCCATAGCGTGTTGCGGTCCATATTCAGGCACATCAAAATCCACGAATCGTACAGAGGTTTGACAGGATACTCGTAATTGCTTTCGAAGCTGGCGATGGTGGCGAGCATCTCAGCCGCTTGGAGCGCGTGCTCATTGCGGCGGTACAAAGTCTTCACGCGCGGATTCTCGATCCAGAAGGCATCGAAATCATAAGCTGTTCCGCCTCGAGCGGTCGGTATTTGAATCTCGCCGGAATGAACGCCAGGCAAAATCGTATCGACGTACTTACTGAGAACGGCGAACTCCACCGGACGCGCGGGTTGGCTGCTCGCCCACTGCTCCAGAAATTTGGCCGGGTACTCTTTTAACGCCGGCGCGAGAGCGTAATCGTCCGCGCCAGCCAGCACCAGAATCGGCGCGCCCTCGGGTGTGATCGCCTCTTTCGTTCCGAAGAACTTTTCGAGAGCCTGAAGCTGATCCGTGGTCAACGGCTGTTTCGTGTTAAAGATCGCTTGCGCCTCGCTGTAATGGCCTGGGCACAGCGTGAGAATACGCGAGCCATCCGGCGATTCGGACCAATAGATCGTTTTGCGGGTTGGATTCCGGCGCGTATAAATCAACGCTTCGAGACCTAACTGAGACGCGATTTGCGGCATCTGGTCATGCGTGCCGCATACATCGATGTTCCAGGAGTAGCGCGGCCGTATTCCGAACATCTGCTCATACCAGCGGAGGCCTTCGACGCCTAATCGGACCAGCGCTTCGCCGCCGGACAGATTGATAGCCGACTCAAGAAAGTAGGCGTTGACCAGTTCGACGCGCTTTTGCTTAACATACTTGCGCAGCTCCGGAATACGCTGCGGCTGAAAGTTCATAATGGCGATGACGTTATTCACTTCTGACACTACGAACGCGTAATGAGAATCGTCGCGCACGCGATCCAGGTGGTTCAAATAACTATTTGCGCAATAAACTCGCTCTTTAGAAAAAGTCGTCAACCAACCGCAGCTTGCTGGATGAAAGTTCGGGACAATGTAGACCTTTCGCAAAGAAGCTCCCGTAGCCAGCAACGCTGGGGCGGCAAGTGCCGCTATCGCTTCCCGCCGGGTGAGCTTCGTTCGCGCTTTCACGAGAGTGAATCGGGGATCGGGGTAATTTTGGCCGTGAGCGCAAGGCTATCCGGCAAAGCGCCGCCTGGCTCTATCTTCAATGTATTGCCCTGCTGCGAAATCGAATTCGTTCCCGGCGCGCCCAGGATCTCGATTTTCGATCCATCTTTTGCACGCACCGAGGGAACAGTCAATGCACCCGATGGCCTCTGCAGGAAAAACACATAGAGGCTATCTCCTTTAGTGCTGAAGCGTACGTCTGTACCCTCCCCCTGCGCGGAAGCGCGAGTCCACGGCTGCGAATCAAAGATGCCTTCGCCGTTCACGGCTAGCCAAGCACCCAGCTTGTGCAGGCGGTCCATTTGAATTTCCGAAATTGTGCCGTTATAGCGCGGGCCGACATTCAACAGCAGATTGCCGTTCTTGCTTACGATATCTGCCAACAGTGCGACCAGCTTATCGGGTGCGATAACCTGCTCCGGGCCTTCCACCTGGTTGTAGCCGAAGCTGAAGCCCAAACCGCGGCATTCTTCCCACTTTTTCGGCGTGATCTTGTCGAGCTTGGAATACTCAGGGGTGGTGTAATCGCAGAACTTCACTCCAAAGCGATTGTTGATAACGCCATCCGGGACCGTGTTGTAATAATGAGCAAAAATCTGCGGAATCTGCCCCAGCTTTGGATAACTGATGTCGTTCCACATAACGGACGGTTGATAACGGTCGGTCAATTCACGCCAGTGGGCGTCGGCATACTTAGCGTATTCAGGCGACTGCGGCACGCGGGCCATCAAGTCTGCACGATTACGAATCGGCTCGGTCGTGAATGTCCAATCCAGTCCGCCCGAATAATAAAGGCCCATCTTCATACCCGATGCCCGCACAGCCGAGGTTAGATCTCCAACCAAGTCGCGCTTGGCTGTAATCTTTGCTCGCGGCGCGCGCGGATTTTCCACTGCGGATGGCCACAGACGAAAGCCATCATGATGCTTGGTCGTCAACACGACATATCGCGCGCCCGTCTTCTGAAACAGACCGGCCCATTCTTCCGGATTCCAGCCGGCGGTGCCTTTGTTGAAGGCTTCGGCGAACTGGTAATAATCGTAATTTTTTCCGTATGTCGCAATATGGTGTCTGTATGTTGGAGAGCCAGTAATCCGAAGCGAGTTTAGATACCACTCCGCATACGGATTATTGACGAACCAAACGTTCCAATCGATCTTCCCGAGTTCGCCCGTGGGCGGTGCCCAGGCCGGAACGGAATACAGACCCCAGTGGATAAAGATGCCGAATTTCGCATTCTGAAACCACTCGGGAGTTTTGTGCTGATCAATCGAGTCCCAAGTAGGTTCGTATGTCGTGATGGGTGCCGCGAATGCCCCTCGCTCAAAACCAACTGCGGATGCCCCGGCCATGCTAAGCATGACCGAATGAAATTGTCTTCGATTCATTTCTTACTCCAGAGATAACTTGAAAACGGTGACATACGGATCAGGCTGAATCCCGGTTACATGGAGCACAACGTTAGAGCCATTCTTATGAAACCGTACGTTCCGGCTGCCGGCCAATAGCCGTACCGATTGCACTTTCCCTGTAAATCCCGGAATGCTGAGTTCGCCTGATGATGGCCAGTCAAAGACGTGCAGATAGATATCCTTGCCTTTGGCTGTCGTTCTGCCGAACGATAACGTCTGAAGCGGACCGTACGTCGTCCCGTAAATTGCTTCTCCGTTCACGGCGAGCCACTTGCCGATTGTACGTAAGCGCTCTTGAAACTCAGGTTGAATCGTGCCATCGGGCTCAGGTCCGACGTTGAGGAGAAAGTTACCGCCCCGGCTCGCAACTTCCACCAGCGTGCGAATTAAATCTTTTGCGGATTTGAAATCGCGGTCGTTCTTGTTGTACGCCCAGGTATTATTAATCGTCATGCAAGTCTCCCAGAGGCGAAAGTCCTCGGGAGGCGGCACGTACTCCGGTTTCGTCCCGGTCGCGCGATGATCGAAATCCAAAGTCGCGCCTTTCACTGGAATGGCAGCCGGAAGAAACTGCTCCGGCGTTTCGAAATCACCTGGGATGCCGACGCGATTGTTGATGAGAGTCTGCGGTTGTAGGCTGCGAATCACTTGCTGCATGCGATAGCCGTCGTATTTGCGCTGATTATAGAGCCCGTCGAACCAAATCAACGCGACATCGCCATAACGCGTCAGCAGTTCACGAAGTTGCAGCTCCATGTATTGCAAGTAAAGCGGCCACTGCTCCCGCGTGGGCTCGCCGTTCCAGTTTGTGCTTGCCGGCTGAGATGTATCACGAAATGCGGGATGGTTCATGTCGGGAGGCGAATAGTAAAATCCCAGCGGCATGCGCTCGCGATGGCACGCCTCAGCCAGTTCCGCTACGATGTCCTTGCCGTATGGCGTTTTGGTGATTTTGTAGTCGGTATAGGCGGAGTCAAACATACAAAACCCGTCGTGATGTTTTGTTGTGAAGACCATGTACCGCTGACCGGCTGATTTCGCCAGCGCGATCCAGGCGTATGGGTCAAAACGAACCGGATTAAACTTCGCCGGCAGCGCGCGGTATTCGAGTTCTGAGATAGGGAATTGCTTCGACGGTCGCATGATCGGCCACGAAGCTTCGACACTCGCGACCGAATACGGTCCCCAATGGATGAACATTCCGAACTTAGCGTGTCGATACCAGGCAGTCCGCTGGTCTTCGCTAGTTGCCGGCGAGGACTGTGGCATTTGAGCAGCAAAGGCAAAGCCGATTGCCACGCTGCAGAACCCGATCGTTGTTAGCAGAAGAGGCTTCATTTTTTGGAACGGCTTCGTTTGCTCGACTCCCGAACAATTAATCGCGGTTCCAGCAGAATCGCTTTGGGTTCGTGGTCTCCACCGGCGATCAGGCTGAGTGCGATCTTGGCAGCACGCTCGCCTAGAACCTCACAATCCTGATCGATACTGCTGAGTGGCACACGCAGCGCGGATGCATATCGAACATTGCCGCACCCGATAAGCGCGATATCGCCTGGAATGTTCAGTCCGGCGTCGATAATGGCTTGCATCACTCCGGTAGCCACCGGATCGTTAAAGCAGAATACGCCGTCGGGGCGCGGACTACGGCGCAGAAGCGTTTGCATCGCTTTGTAACCCGTGACATCCGCCGCGTCATCGGAATGGGACCGGCATATAACATAACCTTCCTGGATCGGAAGCTTATGAGCATTCATAGCCGCACGATAACCTTCCAGACGATCGACGGCCGTGCTGACATGCTTGCCGCCAATGAAGGCAATGCGGCGGCAACCGTTCTCGATTAAGTGGTTCGTAGCAAGCGCTCCTGCCTTTTTGTCATCGATTCCGACAAAGTTAGCGTGCAGACCGGAAAAACTGCGATCCAGTAACAGATAGGGTATCTTCTCTTCCTCTATGCGGCGAAAGCCATCCGGCTTAGATTGCGCCGATGCAATAATCAGCGCATCGATGCGCCGTGCGAGTAACTGTCCGATTTCTTCCCTCTCCAGTTCCGGGTTTTCTTCAGAAGAAGACAGGATCAGGCTGTACGCATGCTTACGGAGCGTCCGTGACATTCCCTTGGCCACTTGTGCAAAGAACTGGTGAACCAGATCCGGAACAACGAAGCCAATCAGGTGGGTGCGCCCCGTTACTAGCGCGCGGGCAGCGAGGTTCGGCTGATAATTCAACTCTTTGATCCGCCTTAGAACTCGTTCGCGAGTTTCCGGGCTGATATCGCTGTGATTGCGCAAGACCTTGGAGACCGTCACCACAGAGACCCCGAGATCATCCGCGATGTCTTTCATCCGGACAGGCATATCTTAAGCTAAGAAAACTGTAATCGAATCCCGGAACGTAGATTCACATGCCATCCACACGCCGCGATTTCCTTTTTTATAGTACGAGCGCCGCATCCTTATACGCTTCCACTCGCCGGGAACCCGGCACAACGCCGGATCTAAACGGACTTGAAATCGCACGGCATCATAATATCTCTCGCGACTACGCCACCCCTAATTTCTTCGAGGGGATGCTGCTAGGCAATGGAGACATCGGCGTTTGTGTGACCGTTAGGCCCGATGCGTTGGGATTACATATAGGTAAGTCTGATGCCTGGGATATCCGAGTTAGCGAAGATCATTACAAATACGTAGTGACCTTCGCCGATTTGGTAAAGCTGTGGCAATCGGCCAGCGATGAAGCAAAGCGGGAAGGTAAGCCCGACATGCTCTATCTCGAAGATGAAATCCCGTCGTTCCGGGAGTATACGGAGAAAGTTACATCTTCCTACAGTAAGCGTTGGCCCCGCCCTTGGCCATGCGGTATCGTCTGGATTCATTGGGATGCCTCGCGCACACGCGTGATTCGTCAGGTTCTCGACATCTCGTGCGGCGAATTCAGTCTTGAACTCGAGCAGGATGGCCGCCCGGTCCGGCTCCATAGTTTTGTAAATGCGGCTGACGGGCATATCTGCGTATGGGGCGATTCACCAGGCCTGTTCTCCTCCAT
>DAISJE010000247.1:0-6946 GCA_036821665.1 Bryobacteraceae bacterium
TGCATCGTTTTCGGATCGGCAAAATGTGTCTTCACATACGCTTTCGATCCGTACAGCCCTTGCTCCTCACCACTCCAGAGGCCGATGCGAACGGTCCGATTCATCTTCAGGTTCAATGTTTTTAGGATCCGCATCACTTCGATCATGACGGCGCTTCCTGCCGCATTGTCCGTCGCGCCGGTCCCGGTGTGCCAGGAATCGAAATGCGCTCCAATCATGACAATCTCGTCCGGGCTTTTTTGCCCTGGAATTTCGCCGATGAGATTAAGACCGTCCACGTCTTGATCCGACGCTTTGGCTTGCAGATCCAGATGGACAGACACCGGCTGTTTCTTTTCGAGAAGCCGCACCATCCGCGAATACTGCTCTTCGGTTACAACGAATGTGGGCGGCGCCAGAGGATCTTTGCTCTCATGCGATCCAGCCGCCTCGGCAAAAAGCAGTCCATTGTGTGCGCGAGCATCGGCTCGAATAACAGCTAGAACACCCTCGTCACGAAAAAATTTGGCCTGCTCTGTAAGAAGTCCGGTTCGGGCTTCGTAAAACTGATCGACGAGAGCAGTGGGTAGGCTCGCGAAGTACTTATAGGCATCTTCCTCCGCGCGCGGAACCTTCATCTCGTCGATGGATGCGATGGCGAGTTTGGGCATGGGCTCGGGCGCCTGTGCAATTTCGGACAATTCGGCATCCGTATAGCGTCGAAAAAGAGGCCGCGTGGTCGGTTTCGGTTCAGTCGCCTCCGAAATTAGGACGATCTTGCCCCGCAGCTTTCCTTTCCAATCCGCTTCGTATTTTTCTAAGGCCTCCTTAACGGCCTTCAAATCGAAACGATTACCCGCTGGGATCACGGGTGCGAAGATCACGTCTCCCGTTATAGCTCCCTGTGTCGGCCCGCTCCAAGCCAGAGGTGCCCCAACCAGATGAGAGTACCGGGGAGTAATCATTTCCAAGGTGTAGGACTGCAACGACCAGCTCCGCCCGAACGGCCCCCATTTTTCGGCGTGCACGTTTGCGAGTCCATATTCCTTCAACCGCGACATGGCCCAATCTGCGGCTTGCTGGAACTCCGGTGATGCCGTAAGCCGGGGACCGTAGCGATCCGTCAGAACGGCGAGATGGTCCATCACCTTCGAGTGATCGAAGGCTTCGGTTTTAATTCTATTGATAACTTCAAGATTCGAATCGTCCGCCGCGTTTATCGGAAAGGAGAGTACGGCAGACAGGCACAGCAAAGCCGCGAAACGCATCGCTCCGTTTTATCACGGCGGAGGGGAGCGTTCAGCCGTCGGCTTTCAGCAATCAGCGGCGGCATTTCAGTGCAATGTCATTTAGAGGAAAGATCTTTCAGCGAGGGCGATGATGTGCGGACGCCGAGCCGCCCATCGCGAGCAGTTCCTCAATATGCTGCCGGATAGCATTTTCGTCCATGAGCTTGGCCCAGGTTCCATCCGCATCCGAGGCCGGCGTCTGGTAATGGATGTAGCCTTTGCGGTCGATCATGACCAGTTGCGGAACGACCATTCGGTCCGCCATGCTGAAACCCATGAACGACATCATCTGGTCGCGCGGTATGAAGCCAACCGGAAAACCAACCTGAAAGTTCTGAACAAATGCCTGCACAATTTGACCGGCCTGAGCCTCGGTACGGCTATCGTCCAGAGCGTTGATGGCGATATCGAGCGCCTGAAATCCGCGCGGCCCGTACTCGTTCTGGAACTGCGTCATGACGTGTGAAGCGGCCTGGCAGTGGGGGCAGGTAGTCATGATGAATTCGAGCGCTACTACTTTGCCGCGATATTGGCTGAGCAGCTTCTGGCCTTGGCCGGGAATCGTGAAAGCCAGCTCGGGCGCTTTGCGTAGCGCTTCCGTCCCAGCGGCAAATAGACCGAATGATGCAAGAGCAATTGCTGCAATAGAAACGAGAGTGGTTTTCAAAGTGTTACTCCAAAAGATCAGTGTACCGGCAATAACGGTGGCGCGGGTTCTTATCGCGCCGGCGGCAGTTCACTGCCCGCGGTCGGAGAATCAGAATCCTTCCTCCATCGGCATCGCAAACGGCGCTTCCACCAGAAAATCCGCATCGCGAATTTCGACCAGCGCATCACGGATGGCTTGTTCCCGGGCGGCTTCCGTCGTGATGACAAAGGGCAGATCGCGCCAGTCTTCCCTCGGAAGCTGCAACACCGCATCGATCCCGATATTATGTTTCGCCAGGATAGTAGCTAGAGTCGCGATGATGCCGGCCTTGTCTTCAACGCGAAAGCGAAGATAGTAGGGCAGCTTTTGGGTTGTGATGGGCAGCGGTTTATATTCGCCCAGGCGCTCATGCGCAAACGGACTGACGCGCTCAGGGCTACCGAAGCGAATCTCGCGCGCGACTCGCATCAGATCGCTGACGATTGCAACGCCGGTCGGTTTCGAGCCCGCGCCGCGCCCGTAATAAAAAGTATCCTCGCCGTATGCACCGCGAATCCAGATCGCATTGTACGCGCCTTTTACTTGCGCCAGAATGGCGGATTGTGGAATTAAGCTGGGGCGAACGGAGAGAAGAAGACCCTGCTCGCTCCGGCGCGCCAAGCAGAGCAGCCGTATCGTGTGTTTCAACTGATGCGCATATTCGAAATCGACCGGCATGATGCGGCGCACGCCTTCCGTATAAATATCGCTTGGCGTGAGCTTCTCGCCGAACGCGAGGGCCGCTAAAATGGCAAGCTTGGATCGGGCATCCAGGCCGTCGATATCGGCGGAGGGATCCGCTTCCGCATAGCCAAGCTGCTGCGCTTCGGCGAGAACCGATTCGAAATTCGCGTTGCTCTTTTCAATTTCTGTAAGGATGAAATTGCTGGTGCCGTTTAGAATGCCATAAAGCTCGACGATGCGGTCACCGGCAATTCCCTCGCGGAGCACGGTGTGAATCGGAATTCCACCGGCAACGCTTGCTTCCATCGCAAGGTTCACTCCATTTTGATTAGCCAGCGTCCAGAGATCCGCGCCGCGCAGCGCCATTAGCTCTTTATTGGCTGTAACCACGGATTTGCGGCGGCGGAGAGCTTCCTCGATGACGTGCAAGGATGTGCCGCTGCCGCCAATGGCCTCTACCACAATGTCAATCTCCGGATCGCAAACGACATCGCGCCAATTAGCCGTCCGAACCACCGGTTCATTTAGAGAAGGCAATTTTTTTTGTTGAATATTACGACTGCAGACTGCCCGGACATTGAGTGCGAACCCGAGCTTTTCGTGGATCGATGATGCGCTTTCAGTTAGGATCTGGAGCGTTCCCAGACCCACGTTTCCGAGGCCGACAATGCCGACTGCTACTTCCACAGAACACACCCCGGCAGCGCGGTTTGTCTGATCATAAGTGGCTTATGATAGCAGCCAGATGAGTATTAGCCGCCGATTTGTGGTCCTGTCGCTGGCAGGCTCGGCTGTTTTGCGGGCGCGCAGCCCGGCTCAACAGTTTCCCGAAGAGCAGCCTCAACGAAGACTGCCGCTCCCCGACGTAGGCGATGACGACAGAAAACTTCCGAACGGAAAATCGCAGAAAGATGCAATGGCGAGAGAACAGCACGAGCAAGCCTTAAAAGATGCGAAAGAGCTGATTACCGTCGCTGAACAACTCCGCGATGAATTGCAGAAAGCAGGAGATTACGTCGTGCCAGTCTCTTCGGTGAGAAAAACAGAGCAGATCGAAAAATTGGCGAAAAAAATTCGGGGCAGGCTTCAATCGTAGCCACCGGTGCGTAACGATGGCCTCTGCCGCCTATGCCCTGCATGATAATCTGGCGTGACAGCGGCGTTTCCCTCCAATTCTGATGGCAATCATAAGAGAAAAGAAGCAGTTGATGAGTGCGTCGGAGATCGACCGCACCATCGTTCGTCTCGCTCACGAAGTCCTGGAGAAGACGACAGATCTAGCTCAGTTGGGGTTTGTAGGAATTAAACGGCGCGGAGTCCCGCTGGCGAGGCGGTTAGCAGCGAAGATTGAGAGCCTCGAAGGGCTGAAAATTCCGGTGGGAATTCTGGATATCAATCTCTACCGCGACGATCTTTCGACCGTGGGCGAACGGCCTATTTTGCACTCCAAGCAGATAGACTTTCCGGTGATCGGAAAGGACATCGTATTGATGGACGACGTTCTCTATACTGGGCGAACCGTAAGATCCGCGTTGGATGCGCTGTTCGACCATGGAAGACCTGCGCGCGTGCAGTTGCTTGTACTGATCGATCGCGGCCATCGTGAACTTCCGATTGAAGCGCGCTATATCGGGCGCATGGTCCAAACCAGCGATAGCGAGATCATAGAGGTCAAATTTCAGGAAATCGACGGCCAGGAAAAAGTACTGCTCGTCGAGCGCGTAGACGAACCCCGGGCGCAGGCCGTGAAATAGCATGACACGAGGTCTATTGGATATCGAGTCGTTGTCGCGATCCGATATTGAAGCAATCCTGGCGCGCTCCAAAGATTTTCAACCGGCGCCCCGCCAGAGCTTCAAGAGGTTCGATATCCTGCGTGGCCGCAGCGTGGTGAATTTGTTCTTCGAAGCGTCAACCCGGACGCGCACTAGCTTTGAAATGGCGGCTAAGCGCTTGGGAGCGGATACGATTTCCATCACGGCAGCCGCTTCCAGTGTTTCCAAGGGCGAATCCTTGGTCGACACGCTGAATACATTAGCAGCCATGCGGCCCGACGCGATTGTCATGCGGCATGCAGCCTCGGGAGCACCACATTTTCTTTCGCGCTATCTTCCAATTCCGATTGTCAATGCAGGCGACGGAACACATGAGCATCCCACCCAAGCTCTATTGGACGCACGAACTATATTGGACCGGCTCGGCAGGCTTGAAGCGCTTCGAGTGGCGATTATCGGCGATATTGTGCACAGCCGGGTAGCACGTTCGAATATCTTTCTGCTTTCAAAATTCGGGGTCCGCGTCGTGCTGTGCGGGCCGGCCTCTCTGCTGCCGCGAGAGATGGGGCAAATTGCGCCCGGAGTCGAACTCACTAGCCATATGGAAACGGCCATACGCGACGCGGATGTGATCATGATGCTGCGAGTACAACTCGAGCGGCAGCATTCCGCGGCGTTCCCGGCAAGCGAGTATTTTCAGTTTTTCGGGCTGCGTCCGGAACATATCGATTTGGCGAAACCCGATGTGGTGGTCATGCACCCCGGTCCTATCAATCGTGGCCGTGAAATCTCCTCCGAGGTCGCGGATTCACAGCGCTCCGCGATCTTAAATCAGGTCGAAAACGGAGTCGCGGTACGCATGGCTGTGCTTGAGCGGGTGCTGGCCGCATGAGCAAATTAGTCATTAAAAACGGTCGCGTCCTGGATCCGGCGCAAAAACTGGATCGAGTGGCCGATCTGGCCATTGAAGACGGCATCATTCGCGAAATCGCCGATGGAATCAACGCAACAGGAAGCGAAGTGTTCGACGCCTCGGGACTCGTGGTGGCGCCGGGCTTCATCGACATGCACGTGCATCTGCGGGAGCCGGGCTTCGAGCACGCGGAGACCATCGAGACCGGGTCTCGGGCGGCTGCCGCGGGAGGCTTTACTTCGGTCTGCTGCATGCCTAACACACAGCCGGTCAATGATAATGCCACCGTCACCAGCTATATCGTCGACCGTGCTCGGCGTTTCGCCGCCGTGAATGTCTATCCGATCGGCGCTATTACGAAAAGCAGTGCGGGCGAGGAACTGGCCGCAATCGCTTCGATGAAACAGGCCGGCATCGTTGCCATTTCGGATGACGGAAAGCCGGTCATGAACGCGCGCGTGGTGCGGCGAGCTATGGAATACGCGCGGGCTCTGGATCTTCCGTTGATTGAGCACTGTGAAGACCTGCATTTGAGCGCCGCCGGGGACATGCACGAGGGGCTCGAATCTACCCGGCTCGGCTTACGCGGCATACCGCGTAGTTCGGAAGACGTGATGGTCGCCAGGGATCTTATTCTTGCCGAGGTGACGGGTGCGCGTTATCACGTGGCGCATATTTCATCGCGTCATTCGGTGGAAATGGTGGCTTTTACAAAGAAACGTGGTCTGCCTGTAACGTCCGAAGCCACGCCTCACCACTTCGTGCTGGCCGACGCCGATATGCGCCCGTACGACAGCAATTACAAAATGAAGCCTCCATTACGAGAGCAGTGCGATGTGGATGCCGTGATTCAGGGCCTCGTCAGTGGAGCAATCGACGCGATCGCGACCGATCACGCGCCGCATCCGGGTGCGGAAAAGATGCAGGAGTTCGAGCGCTGCCCGTTCGGAATTATTGGGCTGGAAACAGCGATGGGACTAGCGCTCGAACGGTTGTACCATTCCGGGAAATTGACTCTTCCGCAGGTCGTTCAGCTATTCACGGTTAATCCCGCTCGCATTCTCTCGCTTGATCGCGGCACGCTGCAAACCGGCGCGGCGGCCGACATTACCATCTTTGGCCTAGATCATGCATGGACCTACGATGTAAACCAGTCGCCATCAAAGAGCCGTAACACACCGTTCAACGGGCATACATTCCGCGGCGGTCCGGTGACAACTGTAGTCGCGGGCAAGATTGTGTGGAGGCGCGATAGCTAAGCAGCGGTATTCACTCAACACGCAGGCTCATCCCTAGTTTCTTTGCTATACCGTGTTCACGCATGCAATGTGCAAAACGCAACCGGCTTCGAATTTCTGCACCATACTCGAACTGCGAACAGCGGGACTGGCTCGACTGTCCTGAGCGCGAACGACACGGGTCCAACACCGAGGCACGTTGAACGCGCGAGCGGCAGTCGTGCCTGTCCCGGAGTAGGCCCATTCAGCGCACGAAACAGCGGGACTGGCTCGACTGGCCTGAGCGCAGGGCACGTCTCTACACCGAGGCACGCTGAACGCGGCGAGCGGCAGTCGTGCCTGTCCCGGAGTAGGCCAATTTCGTGCGGCGGGCAAGGTGT
>DAISJE010000248.1:0-6936 GCA_036821665.1 Bryobacteraceae bacterium
ATATCGCGGGCGCTTGTGCTGCGCTGGATCTGCTCGGCGTGAAGGAAATATACAGTTCGCGCGTAAATGTCGGGAGCGGGACCGTAAATACCGAGCACGGCGTCCTTCCTGTGCCGGCGCCTGCGACTGCGGATCTCTTGAAGGAGAAGCCGATCTATTCGGCGGGCCCGGAGACGGAGCTTACAACTCCGACTGGCGCTGCGCTTCTGGCTGCGTTAGCGAACGGTTTTGGTCCGATGCCGCCACTGCGTGTGACAGCGCAAGGATTCGGCGCCGGCGATAAGGATTTCTCTTCGCAAGCCAATGTTCTGCGTGTGTTGATCGGTGACAGGATAGGCGCATCGGAGAGCACAACGGTCGCCGTAATCGAGGCGAATATCGACGACTCCACTCCCCAAATTCTCGGCTATGCGATGGAGCGGCTGTTTGAGGCAGGCGCTCTGGATGTGAGCCTGACACCGCTCTTCATGAAAAAGAATCGTCCGGGAACATTGATCCGGATTGTGGCCGCACCCGAGATGACGGAGCAGCTTGCGGCCGTTCTTTTTTCTGAGACCACGACTCTGGGGCTGCGTATTCACCAGGCTGAGCGGCGCGTGCTGGCTCGTAACATCGCCGAGGTCACGACCTCGTTCGGTCCGGTTCGCGTCAAGTACAGCGAACAGGGCAGCTTCGCTCCCGAGTATGAAGACTGCCGGAAGCTGGCCGCGCAACACAAAGTGGCTCTGCGCGCCGTAATCGCGGAAGCCGAGCAGGCGTTTCGAGCACGCCGGAGCTAATGAACACCGGAAATGAGTAACGGTAAGTACTATCTAACGACACCTATTTACTATGTAAATGCGGCGCCGCACATCGGCCACGCGTATACCACGATCGCGGCGGAGACGATTGCGCGGTTCAAGCGGATGCAAGGCTACGACGTAGTCTTGACAACGGGCACCGACGAGCATGGGACAAAGGTGGAACGCGCCGCGCGCGCACAAGGTAAGACCCCGCGCGAGTTCGTGGATGTAATCTCGAAAGAGTTCCGGACAGAATGGCAGAAACTGGATCTGCAGATCGACCGGTTCCAGCGCACTTCCTCCGAAAAGCAAGCGAAGCTGGTCAACGCGCTGTTCAACGCCCTTAATAAGAACGGATACATTTACAAGGGCACCTACACGGGCTTGTACGCGGTTGTCAGCGAATCCTTTGTTAACGATGCTAAGCCCGGCGATATCGATCCGGAAACCGGCAAGCCGTACGAAGAAGTGACAGAAGAGAATTACTTCTTCAAATTGTCAGCATTTACCGAGCGGCTTCTGGAGTTTTATGAAGCGAATCCGGATTTCATTCAACCCGAAATCCGGCGCAACGAAGTGCTGGCGTTCCTGAAGCAGGGGCTTTCCGATCTTTCCATCACGCGGACCAGCATCAAGTGGGGGATTCCGGTGGAGGCGGACCCGGCGCATGTCTTTTACGTCTGGTTCGACGCGCTCATCGCCTACATCAGCGCGGTGGAGGGCGAAGACCGCTGGCCCGCTGATCTGCATCTCATCGGCAAAGAGATTCTGAGATTCCATGCCGTGTACTGGCCGGCTTTTCTTATGGCAGCCGGATGGCCGTTGCCGAAAAAGATCTTCGCTCATGGCTGGCTGTTGTTTGAAAACGACAAGATGAGCAAGTCGCGCGGCAACATCGTTCGTCCGTCGCCGATTGAACAAGTCATGGGCGTCGATGCGCTGCGCTATTTTCTGCTTCGCGAGATTGTATTCGGGCAGGACGGCAGCTTTAGTTACGATGCGCTGGTAGGACGTTACAACTCCGATCTCGCAAACGGCTTAGGAAATCTCGCGAGCCGCACGCTGAATATGGTGCAGCAATATCGAGGCGGCACGATTCCCGCTCGTTGCGACGACGCCGATTTCAGCGCTGAAGCCGACGAGACGGCAACCGCCGTTTGGGAAGCGTACGAGCGATTCGATTTCTCTCGCGCACTCGAACGAATCTGGTCCCTGATCGGGCGGTTGGACAAACTCATCGTCGAGTACGCACCCTGGAAGCTCGCCAAAAGCGAGGCTCCGGATTCCAAAGAGCGCCTGAACCGAATTCTTTACAGCGCGCTTGCGGGACTGCACATCATTTGCCGGCTTGTCGAACCGGTTCTACCGCATTCTGCGAATGCGATTTGGCGACAGCTCGGAAATACCGGCCCAATCAGCTCGGGGCTGCCGCGTTGGGAAAGCTTCAAGATGCCGGAACAGATCGGCGAAATTAAGGCCGTCTTTCCGCGCGTCGATGCCAAACCCGCTATTCAGAAGATGCAGGAACTCGAAGAGGTAGAAAAGAACCGGCAGGCTGCGCTGCTTGGCAAGAAACCGGAGCCTGCGGAAGCAGGGGCGGAAAACCTGATTTCGATCGACGATTTCGCGAAGATCGATCTGCGCGTCGGAGAAGTAAAATCCGCCGAGGCCGTGAAAGGCGCAGACAAACTCCTCCATCTCAAAGTCGATATCGGCGAGCCGGAACCGCGCACAATTGTTGCCGGGATCGCCCTTGCGTATAAACCGGAGCAGCTTATCGGGCGCAAGGTTGTAATCGTCGCAAATCTGCAACCTCGAAAATTGCGCGGGCTAACATCCCAAGGCATGATTGTCGCGGCGTCGACGGACGGAGGACTTCCAGTACTTGCCGGCTTTCATGAAGAGGTAACGGCCGGATCCCGGCTAAAGTAGGCCGGCCCGGGTGGAACTCGTCGATTCTCACTGCCATCTGGATGACACGCAGTTCGATGGCGATCGGCCCGCTATCATCGAGCGCGCCCATGAAGCAGGGCTGAAATTTCTACTGGCCATTGGAACGGGCAACGGGCCGCCAGATCTGGATGCAGCCATTCGTGTAGCCGAAGCGCACCCGTTTGTATTCGCAACGGTTGGCGTTCATCCGAATGACGCTCCTAAGGTCGACGGAAACACATTCAAGGACCTGGAACGTCTGCTGGCACACGACAAGGTAAAAGCAGTGGGCGAAATCGGATTGGATTATCACTGGGGTGTTCCGAAAGAAGCGCAGTTTCCGGTATTCATGCAGCAACTGGAAATTGCGGCGGCGGCGAAATTGCCTGTCGTTATTCATACGCGCGATGCATGGGCGGATACCATTCAAATGCTGAAGGAACATTGGGCTCCCACAAACTTGCCGTGCATCATGCACTGCTTCACCGGAAATGTGGACCAGGCGCGGGAATGCCTGGACCTCGGTTTCTATCTTGCTTTTGGTGGCGTGGCGACCTTCCCGAAAGCGGCAGACGTCCGCGAAGCAGCGCGCATCGTACCCCAAGATCGGCTGCTGCTGGAGACCGATTCGCCGTACCTGGCGCCGGTACCCTATCGAGGCAAGCGTAACGAGCCCAGTTTCATCGCACACACGGCGAAAGCAATTGCCGCCGCCAGGGGCATTGTTGTTGAAGAGCTAGCGTCACAAACGACCGCCAATTTCGAACGTGTGTTTCGGCTTCACCAGTTACACTGAGGTAGCCCGCCGGAAAATCTATGTTCAGCAAGATTCGACAATCGATCACGGCTCGCGAGGCGTTTGAAATCGTCGAACGCGATCTGCAGGACGTGGAGCGGGAGATCAGTGTCGAGTCGGTTGCTTCGGTGGAAGCAATCACTACCATCAACCAATATCTGCAGGCGGGAGGCGGAAAACGGTTGCGCCCCGCGCTGCTGTTAGTCTGCCATCGTCTGTTCGGTCCATCGACGGATTGCGCGCGGCGGCTTGCCGCGGTCGTGGAGATGATTCACACTGCAACTCTCGTTCATGACGATGTGATCGACGTCGCCAAAACCCGTCGCGGGCGGCCGTCCACGAACGTGGTTTGGGGAAATCATATCTCCGTGCTCGCGGGCGACTGGCTCTACATGCAGGCGTTCCAGGTGGCGCTGCGCGAGCGCAATTTTCACATTCTGGATGTGCTGATTTCCCTGACGCAAATGATGGTCGAGGGCGAACTGCTGCAATTGGAACGTCTGCACCGCATTGACGTCAGCGAAGCTGATTATATGGAACTGGTCGATCGCAAGACCGCCAGCCTGTTTTCGGCATGCGCTGCGCTAGGCGCGACGGCCGCGGGAGCAGACGATTCGGCCGAAGCCAAACTGGCGGATTTCGCATGGAATCTCGGGATGGCTTTCCAGCTTGTCGATGACATCCTGGACTTCACTTCCACGGAAAAGATTCTCGGCAAGCCCGCCGGAAACGATCTTCGCGAGGGAAAAGTAACCTTGCCCATGATCTACGCGCTCGAAAAAGCCTCACTAGACGAACGTCGCGCAGTGGAAGCGGTCATTAACGACGGCAACTACGAACAAGTGCCCTTCATGCATATTCTGCAGATGCTCGAGCGGCACGGGGCCGTGACGCGAGCCTACGAGCGCGCCCACACGTTCACCGAGCGATCCCGCAGCATCATCGCAACATTCGCCGAGAGCCCGGCACAACGCGCTCTGCAGGCGATTGTAGATCTGGTGACGGAGCGTAGCTCTTAATAGATCTGACGTCTATTGTGCTTCAGGGCGGCTTCCTGCTGCTTTCTGGTTGCCATGCCGGCGACGACCTGAGCATGATTGACCGCAGCGGTCAATGACACACCCCCGATGATGTTTCCAATGAGGGTGGGAAGCATGTAGCCCCACGCGAAAGCTCCCCAACTCTTTACACCGACCATCACCAGGAACAAAACCTCAACTGATCCGGCGATGATGTGAGTCAGTCCGGCCAATCCGACGATGTAGGTCAAGATGATTATGATCAGGACCTTTCCGCTCTCAACTGCCGCGAGCATCCACACGACCATGGCAATCAGCCAGCCCGCGAAAATGCCTCGCAGCACGGCCTCGCCGAACGTAACATGCGCTGCTTCCGCCGCCAACTGATACATCGAATGCTGCACTTGAGAGCTAAACATGGGAGTATTGCCCACTACCCAGGCAAAAATATGCGCGCCTACCAGGTTGGCAACCAGAACTACCAGCCACAGCCTCACAACTAACAGCAGAGTGCGCATGTTCCGCCGCGCCAGAAGAGGAATGATAACCGTCAGGGTATTCTCTGTGAAAAGCTGCTGTCGGCCGATAATAACGATCAAAAATCCGAGCGGATAACCGAGTCTTACGAGAAGGGGCCGCCATCGTGCGTCCGGAAGATAGGCGTGAAAGAGCGCCATCGCGACCAGAGAAAAACCCATCGACATACCGGCAGCGAGACCGGACCACGCCAGCGCGGACACTGGCCGGATCAGCTCTTCCTCCCCGTCGTGACGGACCGCCTCATGCACAACTAGGGCGCTGATGGGAGCGCGTTCTTCGGCTTCTTGTTGTTGTTTCTCGGTTAGATCGGGCGCAACTATTTCTTCTTCGGGCGTTCCGTCGTCAAGGGCCATTACTCACATAGAGGTCTTAAACGAGCTTTTGCTTTCGAAGAGGTAGTTCACGAACACGCTTCCCGGTGGCTGCGAACACAGCATTACAAATCGCAGGAGCGGTGGGCGGCACGCCGGGCTCGCCCGCGCCGGTCGGTAGGCCGCCTCCTTCCACAATGTGAACATGTGTTTCGTAGGGCGCTTCGTTGATCCGCGCTACGGGATATGTGTCGAAGTTTCCCTGCTGAACACGGCCATCGGCCGTTGTGATCTCGCCGAGCAGAGCGACGCTGGCTCCGAAAACGGCTGCGCCCTCAAACTGCGATTTCACGCGGTCCGGGTTGATGGCCTTACCGCAATCCACCGCGATATCGATACGCGGAATGTGCAGCTTTCCTTTATCGTCTACTTCGACCTGGGCAACGGCGGCAACATACGTTAAGAAACTGCGATGCGCGGCGAAGCCCCAGCCTTGACCCGATCCGGATTTCTTGTTTGCCCATCCGGATTTCTCGGCGGCGACTTCCGCAACCCGTCTCAGCCTGCCGGTATCGAGCGGATAAGCGCCCATCGGCTTCCCGTAGTTCGTATATTTGGCGTGCTGCCCGGCGAAGTCGATCTGGCGCGGCGCGCCGAGAGCCGCCAGCCAGTATTCAACCGGGTCCTCGCCGGCGGTATGAGCCAGCTCGTCGATAAAGGATTGGATGCCGAAAGCGTGATAGATATTGGCGACCGAGCGTAGCCAGCCGATGCGCAAATGCGCCTGAGCGGGACCGTTTTCGGCGCGCAAATTCGCAATATCAAATGGAATATCGATCCAGCCTTGCGATAATTCCCCGTCGCCGCCATAAGTTTCCTTGTCGTTGAAGGTAGAGCCTATCGGTGGAAATACTGTCCGCTGCAGCCACGCAACCGGCTTCCCCGAGCTGTCTAAACCGGCTTTGAAATACATGGCCGAAGTGGAGTGATAGTAATCGAAGTGGATGTCTTCTTCTCGCGTCCAGGAGATCTTGACAGGCTTACCGACCTTTTTCGAAAGAATGGCGGCTTCCGCGACGTAGTCCGGTTTTGATTTGCGTCCGAATGCGCCACCCAGTAGCGTTACGTGGCATGTCACATCGGTCGGCTGGATACCGAGCGCTTTAGAAACGGTTTGCTGCACCTGCTGCGGATCCTGGGTGGCGGTCCAGGTTTCGACCTTGCCGTTTTGATAATGCGCGAGCGCGGCGGGCGGCTCCATGGGAGCGTGGGCGAGCAGCGGCGTGTAATAGTTCGCTTCGACTATTTTCGCGGCCTTGCCGAACGCCGCATCGACATCGCCGGCGCTGCGGACCACCTTCTGCGGCTTATTGGCCGATTCAATGAGCGATTTCTTGTATGTCTCGGATTGATAGATAGCGTTAGAGCCGTATTCCCAGTCGATCTTCAGCTTCTTGCGAGCCTGTGAAGCGGCCCAGGTATTATCTGCAATTACGGCTACACCGCCGAGCGCCTGAAAACCGTAGGGAGGCAGCGCGCCATCGATAACGACCGTT
>DAISJE010000249.1:0-6927 GCA_036821665.1 Bryobacteraceae bacterium
GATCAGGAGCAGATGTGTCTCATTATGTGCCGAGCATACGGAGTCCCGGCCGTGGCCTTGCGCTTTTTCAACGCCTACGGGCCTTATCAGTCACTCTCTAACCCTTATACGGGTGTACTCGCCATTTTTGCTGCTCGGCTGATGAATGGAAAACGTCCGATCATTTTCGAAGATGGCTGCCAACTGCGCGACTTCGTCAGTGTCTACGATGTGGCGCAGGCTTGCAGGTTAGCTCTCGAAATGGATGCAGCCCGTGATCTGATTTTTAATGTTGGCAGCGGCCACGCCATTTCGGTACGGGATGTAGCGCTTAAGCTTGCCAGTGTTTTGGGCGAGACCATCGAGCCTGAAATAACGGAAAAATATCGCGTGGGAGATATCCGTCATTGCTTCCCGGATATCAGCCTCGCACAGCGCATCCTCGGTTACAAGCCGAAGATGACCCTGGAAAGTGGCATGCGAGATTTAGCGGAATGGCTTGAGCGACAGACTGCTCACGATCGCTTTAACGAAATGCGAAATGAGCTGGCATCGCGGGGATTGGTGGTTTGAAATGTCGAATCAGTATGTCTTGATTACCGGAGGAGCCGGTTTCATCGGCACTAACGTCGCCCGCAGTTATCTGAAAGATAATCAGGCCGTCCATATCTTCGATAACCTGAGCCGGGCGGGTACTGAACGCAATATCGCTGAATTGCTCGAAGCCTACCCAGGACGCGTCCGTTTCACGCAGGCCGATACGCGTGACCGGAAAAAAGTGGAGGAGGCAGTTGCCTCGGCTACCGCGGTGTATCATTTGGCCGCGCAAGTTGCGGTCACGACTAGCCTCGAGGATCCTCTATCGGATTTTCAAACAAATCTGGCCGGCACGCTTTATTTGCTGGAAGCGATTCGGAAATCCAGTTCGAGGCCCACTCTCCTATTCACTTCTACTAATAAAGTCTATGGCCGGCTCGGCGACATTCAATTAAACGAGCATTCGAGCCATTATGAGCCTCAAGATTCCATTCTTGCCCAGTCGGGTATCGGAGAAAATCAGCCGCTTGAATTTCTTTCCCCGTATGGCTGTTCCAAGGGGAGCGCAGATCAGTATGTGCTCGATTATGCGCACTCGTTTGGAATCCGAGCAACCGTGTTTCGTATGAGTTGCATTTACGGACTTTATCAACTCGGCTCCGAGGATCAGGGCTGGGTGGCGCATTTCGTGCGGCAGGCCATGAAAGGTGAAGCCATTACTATTTATGGCGATGGTAAACAGGTGCGCGATCTACTTTTCGCTGGAGATCTGGTTTGTGCCATGCGCCTTGCCCAGGAGAATATGGATGCCTGCTCAGGTACGGCCTTCAATTTGGGCGGCGGCCCCGAAAACAGCACGAGCTTATTGGAACTAATTACACAGCTTCGGTCGTTATTGGGCGGTCCGGTAACTATCGAAAGGGGACCGGAGCGTCTTGCCGACCAGCGATGGTATGTCGCCGATACATCTAAAATTCGCAAAACTCTCGGCTGGACTCCAACGACCACAATCAGGCAAGGATTGAAGGCTCTATATCGGTGGTATTTGGAGCACCCGTCGCTTATCGAACACGCTGAGGCACAGGTTGCGTAATGCGTTACGCTCTCGTCAATCCACACTGGAATTTTGAAGGCAGCATTTACTTCGGCTGCCGTGAACCTCATCTGCCTTTAGAATTCGGTTATTCAAAGGCTTTGCTGGAACAAAGCGGTCATGAAACGATTCTCGTTGACGGCCATCTCGAGGCGCTCTCCGATTCCGATATCGTTACGCGAGTGAGCCGTTTCGCGCCCGACTTTACTGTCATCACAACAGCGCCTACCTATCTGTTTTGGCGCTGCGCGCCTCCTGAGATGCGCGTGCCGCAAGTGCTGGCAAATGCTTTGAAGCCGTCGGGGAGCAAACTCGTTATCGTTGGTCCACATGGCTCCACCACGCCACGAGCCGCGTTGAACAAAACCCAGGCGGACATCGCAGTGTTGGGCGAGTGTGAAGAGATTCTGCCGCAATTGGCCGGCGACATCGCCCAGGTCGCTTCAATAGCATATCGCGATGGCCAAGAAATTGTCGTGAGAGGTCCGAATCGAGCGGCCGATATGAAGCGTCTGCCAGCGCTGCACTGGCCCGATGAATTAATTGCACGACATAGTCATCATCACCATCGCTTCGATGGGACACCGGTTGGCCCCGGTGCGGAAATGGAAGCATCGCGCGGTTGCCCGTATCACTGTACATTCTGCGCGAAAGATAATTTCAGGAATGCCTATCGAAAACGCCCCCTTGCCGTCATTCTTGAAGAGCTCGACCGCTTGTTAGCCCAGGGAATTGAATACATCTATTTCATCGACGAAATTTTTCTTCCGGACATGCCTCTTCTTGCCGGGCTGGCCGAACGAAAAATGAAGATCGGTGTCCAAACACGCATTGATCTGTGGAACGAAGAGGCCATACGCGCGCTTGCCCGTGCTGGCTGCGTGTCGATTGAAGCCGGTGTCGAGAGCATCACCGAAGCCGGTCGCGCTTATCTCGATAAAAAATGCAAACTGACTACGGATGAGCTAACGAAGAGGCTCGTCTTTGCGAAGCGGCTTGTACCGTTCGTTCAGGCCAACCTGCTGGCAATGACCGAAGACGACGAAGATGCTGTTGAGAGTTGGCGTACGCATTTGGAGTCGAACGGAATTTGGGCCAATAAACCGGTTCCTCTGTTTCCTTATCCCGGATCGCCCGAATACACGCGCCGTTGGGGCGCGGCCGATGATTTCGCTTGGGAACGTGCCCACGAAGCTTACCTCAAGGGTTTCGATTCCTTCAGCGATATCCAGGAACAACGTCCGCAACCGCTTGTCGAACTGGAGACGGTATGTCATGGCCGCTGACTGGCGAAGCAGCGGCCATAAATCAATCCGCGTTCTAATGACGACGGACGCCGTCGGCGGTGTCTGGCAGTACAGCCTGGATCTCATCTCACAGCTTTCCGCTGGGCCATTCGAATTTCTGCTGGCAGTACTGGGACCTCGTCCGCGGGAAGAGCAGCGCAGGATCGCGAAATCCATTCCGGGTCTCATATTGGCCGAGGGCGGGTTTGCGTTGGAATGGATGCCCGGCGCGTGGGCCGGCGTGGATGCCTCAGGCAAATGGCTTTTGGATCTCCAGGATTTTTTCCATGCCGACGTTATTCACCTGAATGGTTTCTCTCATGCGGTTCTGCCGTGGGGAAAGCCCACAGCGGTCGTGGCGCACTCCTGCGTCCGCTCCTGGTGGCGCGCCGTCTACGGATGCGAAACGGGCCCGGAATGGGACGAATATGGCCGCCGCGTAAGCAAAGGGCTGGCTGCCTGCACTCGGGTTGTTGCCCCTTCTCGCTGCATGGCGGAATGTATTCGAACCGAGTACGAAGTCGCACACGCTAAGATTTCCGTCATTCACAACTTTGTGCAATCGGAGCCGAGTTGTCCTACGGCGAAGGCGCCGTTTATCCTCGCAGCCGGCCGCACATGGGATTCAGCAAAGAATTTGGAGTTGCTGAACCGGATTGCTCCTCAATTGGATTGGGAAGTCTGCATCGCCGGCAGTACGCGCGGACCCGATTCTTCCTCCACCGCTTTCGAGAACGTCACTGCTTTGGGCGCATTGCCGCGCTTAGAACTACTCGACAGTATGGGATCGGCCGCTATTTTTGCGCACCCTGCTTTGTATGAGCCGTTCGGACTCTCCGTCCTTGAAGCTGCGCAAGCGGGCTGCTGCCTCGTGTTGTCCGACATACCTAGTTTGCGTGAGCTTTGGAGCGATGCGGCCGTATTCCTCGATCCGCGAAATCCCGATACTTGGATATCCGAACTGAACCGGCTTGCACGCGATAAAGAGCGGCGCGAGCAATTTTCCGCCCGTGCACAAGCAAACGCTATGAGATATAGCGCTCAGAGCACAGTCGATCGCTATGCGGCGCTTTACCGATCTTTAATCAATGGAGAAGAAGGCGACCGTAAAGGAGTCGCGGCCTGAATATGCGCATTGCGATGTTCTATCACTCCTTGATTTCGGATTGGAATCACGGCAATGCTCATTTTTTGCGCGGCGTCGCTTCGGAATTGCAGGCCAGGGGACATCAAGTTCTGATCTTCGAACCCCGGGATAGCTGGAGCCGCATCAATCTGCACCGCGAATATGGAAGACGAGGGGTTGAGGCGTTCCATCACGCTTTTCCGCACCTCTCGAGCATTCAGTACGATCTTGATGGTTTCGACCTCGATAGCTCCTTGGAACAGACCGACCTGATTATCGTGCACGAATGGAATGATCCGAGGCTGATTGCCGCCGCTGGCGATTATCGCAAGCGTAATCAAGGCGTGCGGCTGCTGTTTCATGATACACATCACCGTGCGCTGACGGCTCGTAATGAGCTCGCATCGTTCGATTTATCGAACTACGATGGAGTTCTCGCATATGGCGCTTCGTTGCGAGAAATCTACTGGCGACGTGGCTGGAGCAAACAAGTCCACGTTTGGCACGAGGCGGCCGATACCCGCACTTTCTTCCCGCGCCAATGCGATTCCAAAACCGGCGATGTCGTTTGGATCGGGAATTGGGGCGATAACGAGCGCACTGAAGAATTGTCCGAATATTTTTTGCGCCCGGTAAAGGATCTATCGCTCAGCGCTCACGCCTACGGCGTCCGCTATCCCGAAGCCGCCCTCGAGGCCTTGAAGTGGGCCGGCATTTCCTATCGCGGCTGGCTGCCGAACTTCGAAGCTCCAAACGTATTTGCTTGTTTCAAAGCGACCATACACGTGCCGCGGCGGCCCTACACACGCGAACTGCGAGGTATCCCAACCATACGGCCGTTTGAGGCGCTTGCCTGTGGCATTCCGCTTGTTTCGGCCCCTTGGGAAGACACCGAAGGACTCTTCCGGCGTGGACTGGATTTTCTCATGGCCGCTAACGGAAATGAAATGCAAAAGCATCTCAAGAATATTCTGGGAGATCCATCACTCGCGGCCGAACTGGCCCGTAACGGAATTGAAACCATTCGCAATCGTCACACCTGCGCCCACCGGGTAAACGATTTGCTGGAAATTTATGAGGCGATGAAACCCGCTGCTCGTGAACGGAATCAATTGGTTGCCGCTGGTGTTGAAGCATGAAGATCGCATTCTGGGGCTCCAGTCTTGTTTCGGCGTATTGGAATGGAGCGGCCACCTATTATCGAGGCATCCTACGCGCACTCGCCCAGCTTGGGGATCAGATCGTCTTCTTTGAACCGGATGCGTTTGACCGCCAAAAACATCGCGATATAGAAGATCCGGATTGGGCGCGCATCATCGTTTACGATCCGCAGGATCCGGTCGAAGTTAATCGCCACCTTGCCGCGTCAGCGCATTTCGACATTGTCGTGAAGGCAAGTGGAGTCGGTGTGTTGGACGAATTCCTCGAGGCTCATATCCCTAACTTGCCGCAATCCGTTTGTAAGGTCTTTTGGGATGTCGATGCACCGGCAACGCTCGACCGGCTGGCTCTGAACCAAGCCGATCCTTTTCACCGTGCCCTTCCCCGCTACGATTTAGTTCTTACTTACGGGGGTGGCGCGCGCGTGACCGATCGATATTGCGCAATCGGGGCGCTCCGTTGCATTGCAATTTATAACGGATTCGATCCCGATATTCACTTCCCCGCCTCACCCGATCCGCGCTTCACGTGCGATCTTTCGTTTTTGGGAAACCGGCTACCCGATCGCGAGGCGCGTGTCGAAGAATTTTTTCTCCGTGCTGCCGAACTCGCTTCCGATTGTCGATTTTTATTGGGCGGTAGCGGCTGGGCAGATAAACCAATGCCGGCGAATGTTGCATACGTTGGCCACGTCTACACGGCAGATCATAATCATTTCAACTGTTCGGCGCGTTTGGTGTTGAACATCAGCCGCGAAAGCATGGCACGTTACGGGTTCTCACCGGCTACGCGTGTCTTCGAAGCCGCCGGCGCAGGTGCCTGCCTGATTACCGATTTCTGGGAGGGTATCGATTTCTTTCTAAGGCCCGGCGAAGAAGTGTTGGTTGCTCAGAACGGTGAGGAGGTGGCTGCTATGGTCCGGGAGTTGAGCTCGGAGCGGGCGCGTCAAATTGGCGAAGCCGCGCACGCGCGAGTGCTTGCCGATCATACATATAAACAGCGTGGCGACGTAGTACATGCCGTATTGCTAGACGTTATTTCTACGAAGATGCTTGACGCGATGGAGGTGCCGGCCTGATGCCTGCCCAACGTCATTACGTGTTTCTCGGCCTTTCTATTACGTCCACCTGGGGCAACGGTCACGCCACAACGTATCGGGGCCTATTGAAAGAGCTTGCCAAACGGGGAAGCAGAGTTACATTTCTTGAGCGGAATGTTCCCTGGTATGCCGAAAACCGTGAATTTGATCGCCAACCGTATTGCAGGATCGGCTTATACAGCAGCCTCGACGAGCTGAAAGACAGATTTTCAACGGTGATCGCTACTGCCGACGCAGTTGTAGTGGGCTCCTATGTGCCCGAAGGCATTGCGGTCGGGCACTGGGTAAATTCCACTGCCAAGCACGTAACTTGCTTTTACGATATCGATACTCCAGTTACACTTGCGGCACTCAAGGAGCGAAGCTGTGAATACCTCTCGTATGATTTGATCCTGAGATACCAGCTTTATCTCTCTTTTACGGGAGGGCCTACTCTCGACTTTATCGAGCAGCGTCTTGGAGCGCCCTGCGCCTTTCCACTGTACTGCTCCGTCGACCCCAAATTGTATCGGCCGGAATCAAGGACCAAATGTTGGGACATTGGCTATCTCGGAACCTACGCACCGGATCGGCAGCCAAAACTGGAGAGTCTTCTCCTTGACGTTGCGCGCAAATCAGCAACCAAATCGTTCGCAATCGCCGGACC
>DAISJE010000250.1:0-6917 GCA_036821665.1 Bryobacteraceae bacterium
TCGTAGCGGGTAATCGGGGAGCGATGACCGGCGTTGGTATCAGTTTTGGAATCGCTATTGCTTATTGGACGATCGGCACGGTATTTGAACAAGTCGGCGATTTGAATCAGTTACCGGCCATGATGGCTGCCTGGTCGCCGGATATTTTGTTTTCGCTCGCCGGGTTGTATTTTATGGCGCGTATGAAAACGTAGGCAGGCGCAATGTCACTTAGTTTTCCCAAAGATTGACACACCCGTAGGGCGGCTCCCCTGAGCCGCGCCGGACGCCCGCGTCCGGCTTGCTAATTTTCCGAAATTGTTGGAGATGCCGACGAGGCGTCGGCTGCAGGACGGGGTCCTGCCCCACAAAAGCCAATGAAATTTGCGCGTGTGCCACACATCCAGGCTGATATGATTCACCTCGGGCATGCGAACTCTTGCGGCTTTCACAATCCTAATTTCAACCGTGCTTCCCGTTTCCGCAGCCGACTGCAACGGCCTTTCCGGTCTGAAGCTGCCAGGTACGACAATCACGGTCGCGGAAGCGGTTCCCGCTGGGACGTTCACTCCGCCTTACGGCAATCCGATAGAGAAACTTCCAGCGTTTTGCCGAGTTGCCGGTGTGATTCAGCCAACGAGCGATTCGAGTATTCAATTCGAGGTCTGGCTTCCGGCTGCGGAGTGGAATCAGAAGTATCTGGGGGTGGGCAACGGCGGCTTCGCCGGGCAAATTGATTTCCGGTCTCTGGGCGATGCGCTGAAACGCGGTTACGCAACAGCAGCAACGGACACTGGACACGAAGCGGACGGCGTAGATGCCAGTTGGGCGTATAAGCATCCTGAAAAAGTAATCGATTTCGGATATCGCGGTTTGCATGAAACCACCGCAAAGGCGAAGGCCATCATTCAGGCCTTCTATGGGCATTCGCAACAGCATGCTTATTTCGATAGCTGCTCGGATGGGGGCCGCGAGGCGCTCATGGAGGCACAACGGTTCCCGGAAGACTTCGACGGCATTCTCGCCGGTGCGCCGGCCAATTATTGGACGCATCTGGTAACCGCGGGCATCGGAGTGGCCCAAGCGTTGTATGGGAACCCGGCCGCCTATATTTCCGACACGAAGATTCCTGCTGTCGCGGCGGCGACGCGGAAGGCCTGCGACGCTTCGGATGGCGCGAAAGATGGCGTAAATGGCGATCCGCAACGATGCGATTTTGATCCTTCCGTGCTCTTGTGCAAGGGGCCGGATTCCCGCCATTGCTTGAGCGCACCGCAAGTTGCCGCTCTGAAGAAAATTTACGCCGGGACTAGCGACTCGCACGGTAAAAAGATTTTTCCCGGCCTCACACCGGGCGCGGAGGACGGACCCGGTGGGTGGGGTCTCTGGGTGGTGGGTGAAGCGCCGGGGCAGAGTCTTTACGGCGGCTTTCTCCACAACTACTTTCGTTATATGGTGTTTGAGGATCCGACCTGGAACGTTCTGACTGCGAACGTGGATGAGGCCCTGCAAATGGCTGATCAGAAGACAGCACGCGCGCTGAACGCGATCGATCCGAATCTACAGCGGTTCCAAAGCCGGGGCGGCAAGCTGATTCTGTATCACGGCTGGAACGACCCTGCCATTTCGGCGCAGAACACGATTGATTACTACCATTCCGTGCTTGCGGCCATGGGTGCAGAGAAGGCGAAGGGCTTCGTTCGTCTTTACATGATTCCCGGGATGCAGCATTGCATTGGCGGCCCGGGGGCGACGTGGTTCGGACAACTCGCCACCGTCACGGCGAAGGGTCCAAAGCACGGGATTTATACGGCACTCGAGGACTGGGTGGAAAAGGACATTCCGCCCGGCGAGATCATTGCAACCAAATACGAGCAGGACAATTCTACGAAGAGTGTCCAGATGACTCGTCCGCTGTGCGCATATCCGCAAGTTGCAAAATACAAGGGGAGCGGCGATCCCAACGACAGTGCAAATTTTGTTTGCACCGCTGAAGAGCATTAATAGCGCCGCCAATAGAGCATGCCGTCCGCCGTTCACGATACATCTGTCTTTATCGAGCTGGGCGCCGCTATTGTCGGCTTGGCTATTCTCGCGCGCTTTGCAAGCCGTTGGGGCTTTTCGCCGATTCCGCTTTATCTGTTGGCTGGGGTTGCGTTCGGAACCGGCGGGCTCGCGCCGTTGAATGTAAGCCAGGGCTTTATTCACACGGGCGCGGAGATCGGTGTTCTTCTGCTGCTGTTTATGCTGGGTCTCGAATACACGGGAACCGAGCTAAAGGAAAGCCTCCGGGCCGGAGTACCGGCGGGCATAGCCGATTTTCTACTCAACTTTCCACCCGGATTCTTCGGCGGACTGCTGCTGAAGTGGCCCCCGCTGGCGGCTGTGCTGCTGGGCGGCGTTACCTATATCTCGTCTTCGGGCATCATTGCGAAGGTTCTGGCGGAGTCGAAACGGCTCGAAAACAACGAAACCCACACCGTTCTTTCCGTCCTCGTGATTGAAGATCTGGCGATGGCCATCTATCTTCCTGTTGTCGCGGTTCTTCTCACCGGCGAAGGACCAAGAAAGATGGCCGTGTCGGTGGCGATTGCGATTGCGGTAGTTGCTCTGGTACTGCTGATCGCACTGCGCTATGGCGAAGGCGTTAGCCGCTTGATCGCGCACGAATCCGACGAGATTGTGCTGCTCACCATCTTTGGGGTTGTGCTTCTCATTGGCGGACTGGCGCAACGTTTTCAGGTTTCAGCGGCAATCGGAGCTTTTCTAGTCGGAATCGCGGTTTCGGGTCCGATTGCCGAACAATCACACCGGCTGCTTGGTCCGCTGCGTGACCTCTTCGCGGCCACATTCTTTTTCTTTTTCGGATTGCAGATCGATCCAGCCAGTTTGCCGCCGGTGCTGCCGCTCGCGATCGGCTTGGGAATCATCTCGGCATTCACAAAGGTCGTAACTGGTTATTGGGCGGCCGGACGAAAGGGTATCGACCGGCGCGGAAGTCTGCGCGCCGGCATGGCACTGACGCCGCGCGGAGAGTTTTCTATTGTGATTGCCGGATTGGGAGCGGCAATTGAACCCGAATTAGGACCGCTATCCGCCGCTTACGTGCTGTTTCTGGCCGTGTTGGGACCGATTCTCACAAGGGCGGTGAAATAGTATTCGCGGCCCGTTCACATCTTGCAAGCGATCATTCTGAAGTAAAGTGGTCAAATACCAGCCGCTCGCCAGGCGCGAGCGGCATCAAAAGTATTCGACTGGAGGCAAAACACTCATGGCTCAATGGAGGCCCGATCAGAGTTTTTATCCCTCGCCCAAGATGGCGATGGAGGCTCCCGCGGAACGAATAGCCTACATTTCGTTGCTTAATCCCAACGAGAACAAGGCCGATGCGCTGGGCGTAATTGATGTGGACCCGGATTCGAGCAGTTATGGCCGGCTGGTTGGTCAAGTCGACATGCCGAACGCGGGCGACGAACTGCACCATTTCGGCTGGAACGCCTGCAGCTCCTGTCTATGCCCCTATTCGCCGCATCCGCATATGGAACGGCGATATCTGGTGGTACCAGGACTGCGGTCATCGCGTATTCATGTTCTGGACGTTAAGCCCGATCCGCGCAGCCCGCGCATCGTGAAGGTAATCGAGCCGGAAGCGGTCATAAAGGCGACCGGATATAGCCGTCCGCACACGTCGCATTGCGGTCCGGACGGCATTTATATGAACGCTCTGGGTTCCCCGGAAGGACGCGGACCCGGTGGCATTTTCATGCTCGATCCGGAAACATTCGAGTTAAAGGGCGCTTGGGAGAAGGATCGAGGCCCCCAATACCTCGCGTATGATTTCTGGTGGCATTTAGGGCACGACACGATGATTACCAGTGAATGGGGTACTCCCGACATGGTGGAGAGTGGCGTGAATCCGGAACTATTGCTTGCCGGCAAGTATGGGCATGCGATTCACGTCTGGAACCTTCGTAAACAGCAGCATCAGCAAGTGCTCGATTTGGGAGCGGAGCAGCAGATGGTCCTTGAACTGCGACCATCGCACGATCCTAACAAAACCTACGGATTTGTGGGCGTTGTAGTCTCGCTCAAAGATTTATCGGCGTCCATCTGGGTGTGGTATCGCGAGGGCGGAAACGGCAGCGGGGTGTGGAAGATTCGCAAGGTAATCGAAATTCCGGCTGAACCGGCGGACGCAGAGTTGTTGCCGCCGCTACTGAAGGGATTCGGCGCTGTTCCACCGCTCGTGACGGATATCGATCTTTCACTCGACGACCGCTTCCTGTATGTTTCCTGCTGGGGCACGGGCGAACTGCTTCAGTACGACGTGTCGGATCCATTCAATCCAGTCCGGACGGCTTCTGTCAAGATCGGCGGCATCGCACGAAAACAACCGCACCCCGGCCGTCCGGGAACAGCTTTGAACGGCGGTCCACAGATGGTGGAAATAAGCCGCGATGGACGGCGCGTGTACCTGACTAACTCGCTGTATCGAAGCTGGGATGAGCAATTCTACCCGGAGGGCCTGAAAGGGTGGCTGGCGAAACTGGACGTGGGCCAGAACGGCGGGCTTAGCCTCGATCCAAAATTGTTTCTCGAATTCGACACCTTGCGTCCGCACCAGGTTCGGTTAGAGGGCGGCGATGCTTCCTCCGATTCATACTGCTTCTCGTAGAATGAGCCCGCGGTTTTCAGCGACGCGAAGATTTAGGGTTAGCGAACGGGCGAGGCATACCTCGCTCCTGTGCCAAGACGACAACTTATGCACGACATGACCATGTCATTGTCGTCGGCGGCACTCCTCCTCGGTATGGGTGCTTTTCACGGCATCAATCCGGGGATGGGATGGCTGTTTGCCGTGGCGCTCGGAATGCAGGAACAGCGGCGTGCCGCAGTGTGGCGCGCGCTTCTTCCGCTCGGCGCCGGGCATGCTCTCGCCGTTGCCTCCGCAGTCGCGATTGCTGTCATCGCCGGTGTCGTCGTGCCGATCGATAGATTGCGCTTGCCGGTAGCGATTATCCTTATCTCACTGGGAGTACTGCGATTGATTCGTCACCGGCATTTTCGTTGGGTTGGGATGCGGGTGGGCATGGGCGGGTTACTGTTGTGGTCGTTCCTGATGGCAACTGCTCACGGCGCGGGCCTGATGGTCGTGCCGATCTTTCTTACGATGACCATGACGGGCAGCATGCCCCCCGGGCACATGATGATGACACCGGAGCCGACTGCCGCAATATTCGCCAGTTTGCTACACGCGCTGGGCTATTTACTGGTCACGGCAGCCGTCGCCGTCCTGGTATTTGAAAAGCTCGGCCTCGGCATGCTGCGCAAGGCGTGGTTGAACTTAGATGTGATTTGGGCTGTCGCGTTGATCGGAACGGGGATCGTCACAGCCCTGCTGTAATTGAGATTTAAGGAGGCAATACCTGAACCGAAGAGATTTCAGCCGGCTTGGAGCGGCTGCCTTTTTAAGCACGCCTCTTTGTAGCTTGTTGGCCGAGAGCCTTGATTATCCCTGGAATTTGGGCGTGATTACGGACCAGGTCGATTTGGATCTGAGCCGCGTACTCAGGACGTTCTACCGCAAATATCAACTGCGCTGGGCTGAGATCCGCTATCTGAAACACGATGGGAGAGCGCAATACGTATATAGCGATGCCACGCCTGCTGAACTGAAAGAAATACAGCGAGGGATGAACGATGCAGGCGTGAAGCTGTCCGTTCTGGACACCGCGATTTTCAAGATCACACTGCCGGGCACTGTTCCGGTCGGAAAAAACCCAGCCTACGTTGATCCGGTACAGAACAACTTCAGCCGCCAAATGGACGATTTGAAACGCGCGGCCGATGCCGCACACTCGCTCGGGACACAAAAGATCCGTATTTTTACATTTCGACGCGTCGCAAAGCCGTCATCGATATTCAGCCGCGTTGTTGAGGAATTGGAAAAGGCCATGGCCATTGCTAAGCAACACGACATCACACTGCTGGTGGAGAATGAGTACGACTGCAACGTAGGCACCGGACAGGAAATTTCCAACCTTTTCAAGGCAATTCCAGACAGGCGATTGATGCATAACTGGGACCCGTGCAACGCATACATGATGGGCGAGCAACCGTTCCCGGGCGTTTGGGAGCAACTCGATCACAGCCGAATCAGCCACATTCATTTGAAGGATGCGCTGGGCAAGGAATGGAAACCAATCGGCAAGGGAGAAATAGACTTCCCTGGTCAGTTCCGGGCATTGAAAAGGCTGAAGTACTCGGGAACACTTTCACTGGAGACGCGTTATAAGGACCAGGTTGACGATCAATATGCTTCCAGCGTGGAGTCGATGGATGGACTCCTGCGGGTTTTGGAAAGCGTGTGACGAGGCCGCGCAGCAACACGCATTGAAACTGTTCCGCAGGCGCGGATTGTCTAGCAAACAGAGGAGCTTGCCGTGCCACATTTCTCGTTGATACGCCCAAAGCCGGTGCGCCATTTCGGCGCGGGTTCAATCGCAATTGGTGCGACCTCGCTCGGCGCTTTGGCCATTGGGGCTTTCGCAGTAGGGGCCTTTGCTGTTGGTGCGCTCGCGATCGGGCGGCTTGTAATCCGGCATCTCGCTGTGGGCGCTACAAACCTTAAATCCCTTGAGGTTGAAGAACTCTCGATTGGACGCCTGCAGGTACGTGAACTCGTCATAACCAAGTCATTATCGATTCCGCCGACAGGCGACTTGGGTCGAGCCGTTAGAAACTAAGCGAACTTTCCCGGATTTCTTAGCAATAAAATTGTACTTTTTCCGAAATGTGGGTCCGATTCTAGCTTTGTCTTTTGATTCGACCTCTTCTGCGATGCAAGTATGCACCGTTCTAGCCGTTTAGGCCTATTGGCGTTGTGTGTTTCACGATTCGCGGCAATCAGATCTTTCACAATCGTGCAAATGGTATCG
>DAISJE010000251.1:0-6871 GCA_036821665.1 Bryobacteraceae bacterium
GCAGCCGAGGACGGGCCCATCACTTCCGTTGCCGCCGCCGAGCGGTCCGCGGCAACCGCTCCCGCCGGAGTCTGCACGACCAGCCGGCATTATAGAGCGCAGCCGCCCAAGTTCCATTCCCGACTCTCCAGTGCGCCCCGATTTTCCTGCACGACCGGTTGTACCACCAACACCGGGAACGCCACCGCCGCGGCCTGCGCAGGTTCCGACACATGTTGTGGCGCCCGGCCCAGCAACGCCCAGCGGAACGGCCGTTCCAGGCGCACCGATTTTGCCCAGGCCTGCGCCCTCGCGGCCCAGCGGTCCAGGGCTGACTCCCGGAGCACCGATTGCACCGCGTCCGGCAAATGCACGAGCGAATCTAGCGGGGCAACCGGCCGCGCGACCGGTGGTGCCTCCGCGACAGGACATTCTTCAACGATTGAACAAGCAGCCGGGGCGACCCGGTCCTGCAACACCGGCGATGCCCCGGCCCGGAAGTCCGGCCCGGCCTTCACCAGCACCCGGGCAACCGCTATATCGCGGCCCGATTCGGCCTGGACAGCCGTTAATGCGAGGCCCAGGTGGGCCAGGAGGTCCAGGGCAACAGCGGCGTCCCGGCGGCGGTCTGCGCCCGGGGATGCACCCTACGGCGCTACGACCCGAGTCGGCTACACCGGTGCCCACCGAGCAGCGCAGACACCAACCTAAGCCAGGAGCTCGTCAAGGTCAGCGGAAACGTGAGGATCTGGAGGAAGGAATCCTCCGGCAGCGCGTCTCGAAACGGCCGACCGTTGTAGAGCCGCCACCGATCGATCGCGAAATTACAGTTTCCGAAGGCATCACGGTCAAGGAGCTTTCGGAGAAGCTGGGCGTCAAAGCCAACCTGGTTATCAAAAAGCTGGTCGAGAAGAAGATCTTCGCTACCATCAACCAGACTCTGGATGTGAAGCTCGCCGAGGATCTCGCCCGGAGTTTCGGCGCATCCACAAATCAGGTCAGCTACGAGCAGGAATCGACGCAGGATATCGAACAGGCGGAAGAAACCGCGGATCTGGTTCGCCGCGCCCCGGTCGTAACGATCATGGGCCACGTCGATCACGGAAAAACGTCGCTGCTAGACGCCATCCGGCAGACCAATGTGGCGGATCGCGAAGCAGGCGGCATTACGCAGCACATCGGCGCGTATTACATCGAGAAGAACGGCCGCAAGATCGTTTTCATCGATACGCCCGGGCACCAAGCCTTCACACGCATGCGCGCCCGTGGAGCGAAGGTGACCGATATCGTCGTACTAGTGGTTTCGGCGGACGACGGCGTTATGCCGCAGACGCTCGAAGCGATCGATCACGCCAAAGCGGCGGGTGTGCCGATGATCGTGGCGATCAACAAGATCGACAAACCCGATGCACAACCGGAGCGCGTGAAGCAACAGCTTGCAGATCGCGGCCTGCTTGCCGAGGACTGGGGCGGCGATGTGGTTATGGTTCCGGTATCAGCCAAAATGGGTCAGAACCTGGATCTGCTGCTGGAGATGATTCTGCTGGTGGCGGACATTCAGGATCTGAAAGCCAATCCCGGGCGGCCGGCTGTGGGCACGGTGCTCGAGGCAAAGCTGGACAGAGGCCGTGGTCCGGTGGCTACCATGCTGGTGCGGAACGGAACTCTGCGAGTGGGAGATTTCTTCATCTGCGGCGCGCTGTTCAGCAAGGTTCGCGCGATGTTCGACGATCGCGGGAATCCGGTGAAAGAAGCCGAGCCATCAATGCCGGTCGAGGTGATCGGTTTAGAAAGCCTGCCCGAAGTGGGCGACAGCTTCCAAGTGGTTTCGGATACCTCCAAGGCCAAACAGATTGTCATTTATCGTGAAGCGAAAGCGCGCGATGCCGCCATGGCAAAGGGCGCTCGGGTGGCTACGCTCGCATCTCTGAACGAACAGTTCAAAGAAGGCGAGTTGAAGGATCTGAACCTGATCATCAAAGCCGACGTGGGAGGCACGGCCGAAGTCCTTTCGGACACGCTACAGCAGCTTTCCAACGAAAAGGTCCGCATTCGCGTCCTCCGCGCAGGTGTCGGCGCAATCACGGAAGACGATGTCCTGCTTGGGTCGGCATCGGAAGCGCTGATTATCGGCTTCAATGTGCGGCCGGAGCGGAATGCGCAAGCTACCGCTGAACAACAAAAAGTCGATATCCGCTTGCACAGTATTATTTACGAGCTGATCGACGAAGTGCAGCAGGCCATGACGGGTCTGTTGGAGCCGGTCTACAAGGAAACGATTCAGGGTCATGCGGAAGTTCGCGAGACCTTCAAGATCAGCAAAGTCGGCACGGTCGCCGGCTGCTATGTCGCGGACGGCGCGATTCGCCGCGACAGCCAAATTCGCGTCGTGCGAGACGGAGAAGTTGTCCATACCGGCAGGATCGAGGCTCTGAAGCGATTTAAGAACGATGCGAGCGAAGTCAAGAACGGTCTCGAGTGCGGCATTTCGCTGCTGAATTTCAATAACGTTCAGGTCGGCGATGTGCTGGAAGCGTTCTCGATGGAGCGCGTCGCGCCGCAGATTCCGGTTGCGCAATAAGGGCGAGCGGATTCTTTAACAGCCGGGCGAGGCGCCCGGCGCAGGACAGGGTCCTGCCCCACAAAACTAAATGACATTGGGGTAGGCCCCGCCCCACAAACTTGTTATGCCTGCTATCGGTGTGTTGACGCTGGATATACACGTTGAGCATTCACATTCACTGAAAGAAAAGCGGCACGTGATCAAGAGCTTGAAAGACCGGCTTCGCGACCGGTTCAATGTTTCGGTGGCTGAGATCGACCATCTCGATTCCTGGCAAAATTCAGTGATAGCCGCCGTAACAGTGGCTAATGAGCGGTCGCGCGCAGAACAGGTACTGCAGGCCGTCGAGGCGCATGCCGCCGGCATGCTGGGCGGCGCGCTGGCCGGAAGCAATGTGGAGTGGATTTGAGGCAAGGCGTAGTGGGCATCCGTTCAGGACACACCGTAAACTCAGAGTGGAGGAGCGGAAATGGACAGTCACCGGGCGGAGCGCGTTTCGGAAGCATTACGCGAGGAACTCGGCGAGCTGATCGGGTATGAGCTTTCCGATCCCCGTATCGGCGATGCGGCCGTTACGGAGGTATTGGTCTCACCCGACATGAAGCATGCCCAGGTGCGTTTGCATCTGTCGGCCGAGCCTTCGGAGCGCCAGCAAACGATAGAGGCGCTGGAGGGAGCCCGGCATTTCCTCCGACGGCGGCTGGCCGACAGACTGACCCTATATAGAATTCCCGAGTTACATTTCGAACCGGACGTCGCCTGGAACGACAGCGGACGCTTGGAGACACTTCTGAAGCGGATCCGGCGGGGACGTCCTCGCTGACTCCCGCCCACCTTTGTGACGCAATCTTTACATTTGAAGCTCGGGGTTTGCCGGCCTGCAAGGTAAACTCTAATTCACAAGCATGGGTGCGCGTAGCGAGCCGAAGATCCATTTGAGAACACACAGGAGGCTGCATGCGCCTGGCTGCAGGAGGCGGTAGATTCCTGGACGCATGCCGACGCCGCGCGACCGACGTCCGGCCGGTCTGGTTCATGCGCCAAGCGGGGCGTTACCTAAAGCCATACCGGGAGATCCGTTCCAGGCATAGCATCCTCGAAATTTGCAAACGGCCAGAGCTGGCCGCGGCAGTAACGTTACAGCCGGTCGAGATCCTGGACGTGGATGCCGCTATCATCTTCGCCGATCTGCTGCTACCAGTGGAGCCGATGGGTCTTAAGTTGGAGTTTTTGGCCGGTGAAGGCCCTTCCATCGAAAATCCGGTAACGGAACCCGAGGACATCGACGATCTTTCCACCAGCCGGACAGACGAACTGGGCTATGTGGCCGAGTCAATCCAGCTTGTGACACGGGCCCTGGCCGGCAGGGTTCCTGTTATCGGATTCGTTGGCGCTCCATTTACGCTGGCCAGTTACATGGTGGAGGGCGGCCCCTCCAAGACGTTTCTGAAGACCAAGAAACTGATGTTCGGGAATGAAACCATGTGGCGACGGCTGATGGGAAAGCTTGTCGACGTGTTAGGCGATTTCGCCGGTATTCAGGTTGGCGGCGGGGCCCGCGCGATACAGGTGTTCGATAGCTGGGTGGGGGCATTGAGCCCCGAAGACTACGCCCGCTATGTTCAGCCATATTCGCGTGCTCTGATTGAGCGGATTCGGGGAGCCGGCGTGCCGGTTATTCATTTCGGAACGGGGACGGGCGGATTCTTCCGCGAGCTGCATGCCGCGGGCGGCGACGTTATCGGCATAGACTGGCGTATCAATATCGACCAGGCTTGGATGGATATCGGCTATCGTTCCGCCATACAGGGGAACCTCGATCCTGCCGCGCTATTTGCCCCATTGCCGGAGCTTCGGACCAAGGTTACAGATTTGCTGCGTCGCACAGGCAGCCGTCCGGGACACATCGTGAACCTCGGGCACGGCATTTTGCCGGAAACTCCAGTAGAAAACGTCAAAGCAGTTGTGCAGATCGTCCGCGAGTTTCACAAGTAGCCGGTGCCCGCCGAAGTAATCATTGTTGGCGGCGGCATTTCGGGGCTTGCGACCGCGTACTATCTGGGGCGGCAGGGGATCCATTCGGTAATCATCGAAAAGTCGCACCGGCTCGGCGGCCTGGTGGAGACGGAATTGATTAACGGATGCCGGCTAGAGGCCGGTCCGGATAGTTATATTGCCGCGAAACCCGCCGTGGCCGAACTAGCGGGCGACTTAGGCGACCTAAGCAGCGCCATAATCCCCTCCAACGACGATGCTCGCCGGGTCTTCATTGTTCGCCAAGGCCGGCTGGTTGCCATGCCCAGCGGCATGATGATGATGGTTCCCGGCCGGTGGGGACCAGTGATTCGGTCCGGGCTGCTCTCAACACAAACCAAGCTACGCCTCCTTACGGAAACACTCTCGCGCCCTCGCCAACGCACAGGCGACGTGACTGTCAGCGAATTGATCGGTGAGCACTTCGGGCAGGAGGTAGTCGACTATATCGCCGAGCCACTGCTTTGCGGAGTGTATGGCGGACGCGTGGACCAGCTAAGTGCGGAGAGCGTGCTTCCAAGATTCGCCGGCTATGAAAGAAAGTACGGCAGTTTAGTCAGGGGGGCGCGCTCCGAGAGCAAGGAAATATCGAGATCCGGCTCGCTTTTCCGGTCATTCCGCGATGGGATGCAGCAGCTTACGGACGCTTTGGGGCTAGCAATCGGTGCGAGCTCACAAGTGATCCAGTCTGAAGTCACCCGCGTGTCCCGAATTTCGGGAGGCTGGCGAGTCCAAGCCGTGGGCGACTCGCTATCAGCCAAACACCTGATACTGGCCTGTCCCGCGCACGTCTGTCGAGAACTGCTGCAGGATAGCGCAATTGAACTTGCCCAGGAGCTAGATGCCATTTCGTATTCGTCTGCCATTCTGACGACCCTCGTGTTCGATCGGGCGAGCTTAGGCCACCCGTTGGACGGCTTCGGTTTCCTGGTACCTCAAAAGGAACGCCGTACGGTGGCAGCCGCGACGTGGGTGAGCACGAAGTTCCCCTCGCGGGTTCCGGCGAATTTTGCGGCCATTCGAACCTTTATCGTGGGTCCACAAGCAGCGGAGCTTATGGATTCATCAGAAGAGGCACTGCTAGAGACAGCTCGAAGCGAGCTACGCCGGCTCATGGGGGTGGAGACTGCTCCTCGATTCTCAACGACACATAAATGGCCAAACTCCATGCCGCAATACCTGGTCGGTCACGCGGAACGCGTCAAGCGTATTCGCGAGCACACGCGGGGACGGGAGGGCCTGCATCTAGTTGGAAATGCGTACGAAGGCGTCGGTATACCGGATTGCGTCCGGTTGGCGAAGCAAGTTGCTGAGTGTTTTTCGGCTTACGGCCGCTAGCCGCGATTCTTCCTGTTCAATCTTCAGGTCCAAAAACGTCTAATTGGCGTAGTGTAAATACGTGCCTGTAATTAACTTGAAACGTAAGAGGAGGAAGTAAGTGAAAGTTTTGGTTGGAGTGTTTTTGACAGCAATATTAGCAGCGCCCTTATTTGCTCAAAAAGACGTCGATGCAAGGCTTAAGGCTGCAACAGAAGATCTGCATGCCATGGTAAACGCTTCGGATAAAGGCATTCCGACCGACTTGCTGAATAAAGCGAGCTGTGTCGTGGTGATCCCTAACCTGAAAAAAGGCGGCTTCATCATCGGCGGCGAGTATGGGGCGGGGTTTTTCTCCTGTCGCAAGGCGAACGGCGTGGGCTGGAGCGCACCGGGCTGCATTAAAATTACAGGCGGCAAATTTGGTCTTCTTATCGGCGGCGCAGAGACAGACGTCGTCATGCTGGTGATGAATCAAGACGGCATGAGGCATTTGTTGAGTGATAAGTTCCAAATGGGCGGTGACGCATCGGCAGTTGCGGGGCCTGTAGGCCGTAGCGCCTCCGCGATGACGGATGCAGAGATGCACGCCCAGATTTTGAGCTATTCCCGGTCGCGCGGAATTTTCGGCGGCTTGGATTTGACCGGCGCCGCGGTTACACAGGATAACGACGCCAATCGGGCATTGTACGGCCGCGACATCAGCAATAAGGATCTTGTGAATGAGCACGTAGCCGTTCCCGCTGCCGCCGAATCATTCGTTCACACGTTGAATCGCATCTCTTCCCGTAAGTAACAGCTCAGCTTCCATCGTTCTATTGAGCCACCTGCTCCCGATCAGAGCAGGTGGCTTTTCTTATTTAAAGCATCAGAGACAATGGAGTTTGCCCAGCAAACCGACGAAAACCGAACGTTCCGGAAAGATACGCGTGACGCTGCTCTACGGCGGACGGTCCGGCGAACACGAGATTTCGATAC
>DAISJE010000252.1:0-6862 GCA_036821665.1 Bryobacteraceae bacterium
ACGTTATCTGCAACGAGTCAGCTTTTTGATGCGACAGGGCAAGCCAGCAAACGACATTGCGATCTACGTTCCGACGGACGACGCCTGGGCGCGCCTGAAACCGGGCAAGGTGGCATTGGACGAAACTGTGGATGCGCTGCTGGGGCCCATGCTCGTTCCCGCTGTTCTGAATACCGGCTACAACTTCGATTTCATCGACGATCCGGCGATTGCGGCTGTTGGGATTCCATATAAGCTCGTCATCCTGCCCGGTATCGAACGGATTCCGCTGGCGACCATGGAGCATTTGCAGCAGTACGTGCGCAACGGCGGATTACTGATTGCCACACGATCGCTGCCGTCGCTCGGTCCTGGGTTACTTGAAGAGACGCGAGATTCGTCGCGTATTCAGGCGATCGCAAAGGAACTGTTCGAAACCGGCCAAAGCAATAACCGGTTTGTCCACGAGGAGCAGAACTTATCGAATGCACTGCAACAGATGCTTCCTCCGGATTTTTCAACCGGCAACGCATCGCCCGCAATCGGATTTATGCATCGCAAGCTGCCGTTCGCGGAGATCTATTTCGTCGCCAACATGTCGAATCAGCCGGTCGATACGGAAGCATCGGTTCGCGTCGGCGGACTTCAGCCGGAATACTGGGACCCATTTACGGGAGCAGTTGAAACTACCGCATATAGGGAAAGCGGCGGGCGAACCAGCATTCCGTTGAAACTCGCGCCGTACGAGTCGCGTGTTCTGATCTTCACCCATGAAAGGCCGGCGACCCCGCAGCCAGAAACTAGAGCCGTAAACATAGCGCCGCTCGATATAAGCGCCGATTGGGACGTTACGTTCCCACCGCTCAAACGGACCATTCGTATGACTCATCTGCGCTCCTGGACAGCAAACGAGGAGTCACTGTTCTATTCGGGCCATGCCGTTTATGAAAAGACCGTGAACGTGCCTGCGACCTTCCTTGCTTCGAAGGCAAAGATCGTTCTGGACTTCGGGCCTGGTACGCCGGTTGAACCGAGTCCGGGAGAGAGCAACGGGATGCGGGCGCTGCTCGAGAGTCCTATACATGAATCGGCCATTGTTTTCGTGAATGGGAAACAAGCCGGGGCGATCTGGCATCCGCCTTATGAGCTGGACGTAACTTCGTTTCTTCATGCAGGCGCTAACCAGTTGCGTATTGTGGTTGGCAATCTCGCGATAAACGAGATGGCAGGCCGCGCACTGCCGGACTATCATCTGCTAAACATGCGCTATGGCGAACGATTTGTGCCACAAGGCATGCAGGACGTGAAGCCGCTGCCGGCCGGAATTGTGGGATCCATTCACCTGCTTACCAGATGAGCGGATAATTGGAGGATCGACAGGATAATTTGCGAAGTACTCCGATGACGCCGCCTGGGCAATTAACTCCTTCAAGCTTCAATGCGTATCCGCCACTGGCGCGGCAGACCGCGGCCGATCACATCGATCTGCTGCGCGAGATGCCGGTTCCGTTTCTCGCTCTCCTTTTACGTGAGCTGATCGCATGGGATTGGAAATTTCCTGCAGAGCGAAAAGAATTGGATCGCCAGTTCGCGTATCTCAATTCCGTTTCGCAGGAACAACGTAAAACCCTGTTTGCCCCGTTCGCCAATTTGAAGCTTTCGGAAGAACTTGAGTCAATCGATTGGGTCAACGAACCCGCTACTTTCTCGGAAAAGCTTTCGGCGCATCTTTGGGCAACGCACCAGATCGATTCGTTTCGTAAGGCCGCAGTGGAATTCTTTGGGAAGGTAACGGCCGCGCTGCCGGACAAGCCACCCCAAACGAACCGGTTGGTCGTTGTCACATTCGGGCGCGGCATGCAGGGCAATAAGTATCCGCTTTTTCGTAAACTGCGCCCGTACGGGACCTATTTCCGGCAGGTCGGTGCGCAAAATGGCGTGCAGCCACTTCTAAATACCCTCAATACCAGGGCGGCAAATCAAAAGGAACCATTTGCACACTGGTATATCGACGGGGCGATGCCGGATTCATCCGGCGGGGGCATCACCTGTGTTTCCTACGGTGCTCTCACTCCGATTCGCGCAAGGCTACAACAAAAGATGCTGCAGATCTTCTCCTCGGGTACCGGTCCGGAAGCATTTCGATCGTTACTGGCGCGCATGCAGCCCGAAGATCTGGGGATGCAGGAAAACGGAAGCCCGGTGTTAAGCCGTTTCGAGTTAAGTCTATTGACCGAAGGCTCCGGAACCCAAATCTTCAGCACGACCTTCGTGCAATGGGCCGCCCGGGAGGCTCTGCGTCGAGCGCAGCCGGTCACGCTGTTTGCGCGCTTTGCGATGCGGCAGCGGGAGCGGCCGATGAATGAGCTGCTTACCGAAGCGAAAGGGAAGGCCGAGGTCGATCCACAAGGATCGGTCATCGACGCCGACATGGGCGCGTACTACACGTGGCTGAATCTGCAGCGTCTTGCCGGCGCCGATCAAGCCAGCTTTCTTGGTTGGTTTGAAGGCGGGACGGAAGCCATTGCGATCGGGCCGAAATTCAAGAGAGCGTCCGTGTCGGATGCGCCGACGAGCGTCGGTGATCTAGTAGCTCAAGCCATCTAGCCTCAAACCGCTTGCTGGCGCGCGCGGCTCGGTTCCGAGTTGAGCTACTCGGAAGACGCAGATCGGCACTGGGATTTGTCGCGGAGATACGGAAAGGCGGTTATGCGCAGCTTCGCAGCTCCATAGGGAACCAGAGTCAAAGTTCGCAGCGGATCGGGCGAAGCCACGGGACTATTTGGTACCGGGCCAGCCGAGTTTTCGACAACCGACCATTGCCGGTCGCGTTTTGCCTTTATAGATAGGGATACCGGCGGGTTCTTGACATCGAAGGGCACTGAGCTGACCGGATGCTCCTGCACCTTCGTATCGCAATCGCCAAGCTGGACGGCATAGTTCCAATCCGAATCCGGCGTGATTTGCCAGTCGGCCGATTTTTCTGCGTATTTCTTCAACTGCGACCACTGCCCATCGAGAGGAAGCGAAAATACGAGCGGCCCGCGCTCAAAGACAGCGGAGTCATGGAACCAGTGCGTGACGCGCGAACTCATCGGGAACTTAATTGTTACTCGATCGCCTTCTTTCCAGGTGCGCTTGATCGAATGGAGACCGGACCGCTGTATTTGCGAGGATGTTCCGTTCACAGCAACAGTCGCGTGATCGGCCCAACCGGGAATTCGCAAGGCTAATGGAATGTAATCGGGCGGGCTGTGTGAATGGCAAACTGTACGGCTCCGCGGAACGGGTAGTCCGTTTCCTCATCGATTGAGACCTCAACACCGCGTAGCTTCGTGTGGACACGGTTGGGGGCATAAGCCGCGGCGACCAAACCACCATCGTCTGTGGCCATCCAAAGGCTCGAAACCAGTTTCGGCCATCCCTGATGAAGATTGGCGGTGCAGCAGCCAAAGTTCGGCTCGAGTCCGAAGAGATTGGAGTCGGGACCGTTGGTAGACCATTGCCGGTGTGCGCGCGTGCAGGCAATCTGGTTCGGCTGTTGATCGTATTGGTGAGACCACATGTCGTTCGAAAGAGTGGCCGGCAAGGCGTTATAGGCAACTTTCTCCAGCCGATCAGCAAGATCAGGATCGCCGAGAATAGCGAACGCCTGCTCCAACGAGAACATGGTTTCGACGACCGCGCAGAGTTCGATCCCTTGGGACGGGTCAGTGCCTGCGAAGTGCTCGTCGCCGCTGAACATTCCATTCGGCAAGCCGTGATATTTGTCGAGCATCGCCAGTTGATGATTTAACTCGCGGCGGTCGCCTGTGTCGCCGCTCACCAGCCACCAGACCGGCGCTACTTTTAATGCCATGGCATTATTCACGCCATGCGTTTGCATAGCCTTATCGGGAATCGGTGCGTGCTCTTTTAACCCAAGCTTTTCGCTTGTTTCCTTCGATGTGTATTTGAAATTTGCGAATTGCGCTTCCCAGTCGTATCCCTGTTGATGCAGGAGCTTTGCGAGCTGTAAGAGATCCTTATCGCCTGTGCGGTTATAGAGCCACAGGACCGAGTAGACGTTATCCTGCCATCGATACTTGCCCCAATCGCGCAGGGGGCGCGCCGGCAGCTCGCGCAATTCGTAGGCAAAATACTTCTGCATCAGAGGAATGACGCGCGGATCGCCGCTTACTTCCTGGTATTGCGTCAGTACTTTGAGCATGACCATGCGCGGCCACCAATCATCATTTTTGAGTGGTCCAATCTGGCCATCGGGACGCTGGTGATCCAAGGTCCAATCGACCCATTGCTTTGCTTTGCGGATCAGAGTCGAATCATGCAGCTCGTAGGCAAGAGGCAACAAGCCATCCAGATAATAGGGCCCACGTTCCCACGATTCGCCCGTGCCGCCGAGCCAACCGCTGTTGGACCCGACATCGTTCCAAAAATCGCCCAGATGACCGGTGAGACCGTTCGCCTGAATCTGCAACTGCCGGCGCAACCAGCCTCTAGGCTCAATCGCTCCCAGCGGCAATGTGTTGAATGCGTTGGGCTGCAGCGGCGCACGGTTTGCGACCGGCGCGTCCTGCGCAGTTGGTGAAGTCTGCGCCGGCAAAGACAGGCCGGTGGACAAGGCTATCGCGCACAGCGAAACAGAGAGCTTTAGCATCGGGATTAAAAGATGATCTTCGCACCTACTTGCAAATTGCGCGGATTGTATTGCGAAGTCACGCGGCCGAAATTGCCATCCGGAAGATCCGAATCGATACCTTGCAGGTTGACACGGTTGAGAACGTTGTAGACCTCGAACCGCAACTGTAGATCAAGGCGCTCATAAAGTTTTGTATCTTTCAGCAAAGCCGCGTCAACCTCCGCAAAATTTGGATTCCGGAAGCGATTGACATGTTCATTGCCCTCTGCTCCAAGCGCGGGCTGCGTGAACTGACCGGGCGAGAAGACGCCATTTAAATACGCCGTGCGGCTGGTTCCCATCGAGTACGAGGCTGCATCCGGGTAGTCGAGATTGAAGCCGTCCGCGTTGAAATCGCCGCTTCCCGGCTTAAGCCCGGTGATTACTCCGTTAGATCCGAAGATGGGCTGGAAGGAGGCGTCGGTGAAAACGGTGAACGGATTGCCGCTTTGTAGGATGGCCGTTCCACTGAGAGACCAACCGCTCAGCACATGACCGAACAAGCCGTGTCCTGCATTCACGCCTGGAAAATCATAGTTCCAAAGCAGAGAAAAACGGTTGGGGGCATCCCACGGCGAAGGGGAATAATATTGCGACAGGTTCTGAAAGGTCGGGTAAACCTCGCTATCATCCAGCGCCCTCGACCTTGTATAGGACGCATCGAAATAGGCGCGGCGCGCGAAGCGTCCCTTCAACTCGACAACAAGTGCGTCGTATCTTGCTTCCGCTCCATTTTGCGCGTAATTGATTGCGCCGAAGCTCGAGTTAAGACGCGTAGGAGACGTGCTGTTGTGCTGGATCAAATCGCCCGCGTAACGGTTGATATCGATTCCATACGAAGTGTTGCTGGTCTGACCGTATCCGGTAATCAGGTTGTACGAATTCGAGCCGGAATAGCCGACGCTCCCGACAAGATTTCCTACCAACTTGTGTTCCAGCGTAACCGCGTAGTTGAAAGTAGTGGGCGCCACCAGAAGAGGATCGACTCCGCCCACGCTTGCTTGAACGCCCATCAGGCCGCCTTGTGGAGTCAGCGCGGTCGATCCAAGTGCGGGATACGGAAAGCCGAACGGGTACTTGTTGCTTGTGCCGAACGCAAAAATGGGCGGCGATGTCGAGCCGTTTGAATAGAACGTCGGAATAATATAGCCGGGTGGATTGGCGTTGAGCCCGTTCTCGTCGTTCCCGAGCGTTGGGAAATCATGATAAATCCCGAAGCCGCCGCGAAGAACCCATTTGCCGTTGCTCGCGGGATCCCACGCGACTCCAAAGCGAGGCGACCAGACATTCTTGATGGAACCGACAAAAACATTCTTCACTTTGCGCATCACGCCGTTGGCAACATTCTGGTCGAAGTTAGGCCCGAAAGCCAGGTAAAAGTTGGAGAGATTTGTGCCTTGGAGTGATGGATACGGATTGCCGAAGTCATCCCAACGAATCCCGTAGTTCAGCGTCAGATTCGGTCTGATCTTCCAGCTATCCTCGGCGAATATGCCGCCGGTGGTCATGGCGTAACCGTAATTGCCGGCCTGCGGCTGACCCGTGAGCGGGTTGTAAGATAGTCCCGTTTCGCTGAAGGGCTTGTCTTCAATGAGATCGAGTATGTTGTTGAACTGAAAATTCCCCTGCCCCCGGGCGCCGGCAAATAAAGCTACATCGTCGCCGTGCCATCCGTCATAGCCGAATTTCAAGGTATGATTTCCCTGAATGCGCGACAGAACATCGCGCCAGTGATAGCTGTGCTGAATAAAATCGCCCAGAGCAAAACCGTTACCGAAACCGGTTCCCAATCCTGTAACGCTTACAACCGGCACTTCAAAATTTCCGGTAGCCGGTGAGATCCCTTCCACCCGCAGGTAGGCGAAAGCCGCTTCGTTCAACGTTGACGGATTGATGGTGTGAGTTTCGTTCACCTGCAGCGAATCGGTTACATACCGGTTCGTAGTGGCGAACGCAGGCCGGACAGAGGGGCCTCCGGTATCCAGAGTGGTGCGGAAGAAATTGCCGTATAGCCGGTCCTTTGTGTAGTACTTATCGATACGCGCATTCCATTGCAGCGCATTGCGGTAATTGCTCGCATTGAAGATGCCATTGTCAATGACAGGCATTCCGCACGGCAGAAAAGCCGCGGCTGCTGTTCCACATGTGCCGGGAAAAAGTTGAGCACCGGTTTGAGAGACACCGGTTATCGTCGCGCCGCTTGCG
>DAISJE010000253.1:0-6857 GCA_036821665.1 Bryobacteraceae bacterium
AAGTTGGGAGTCGTTGGAACTTGGAGCTTGGATCTTGGAGCTTGGAGCTTGGAGCTTGAAACTGACCCTAGTCAGAAACAATAACTTCCCCCGGCAGAATCGGCCGGGTGCGCGGCAACAACCCGAACATCGCCGCCGTTCCAATCGTTACGATTACCACGGCGAATACGGTCAGCTTCAAAACATCCGCCGCGTGCGTGTGCGGGAGAGCTTTCCACATCAAGAGAAGCATCGTTTGCGCGGGAGCAATCGCCCACACAGCGCCGTAAAAATAGCGCCGCTCGATTCCCTCACCACGCGTCGATCGACGAACGCGTGGCAGAATACCGGACGCCCCCAGAATCAAAATCAGCAGCAAAAGAGGAAGATATCCAACTCTGTAGATCTGCTTCAAATACCACGTACCGGTCAGCACGGCAACAAGCAAGCCAATTAAATTCAGACAGGCAAAGTTGATCAAGGCGTTCCAGGCGAAAACGTAACAGATACGGCGATAAAGCGGGTTCGGCCGGTCTTCGCAGAAACGAAGAATGTAGGGCCGTGGTTCGACTCCGGGCAACTGGCCGAACAAGCCCGCAATACCGGTTGTGATCAGGACAAGCAGCAGCCAAAACAAGTTTCTCAGCCGCGGGCCGCTCGCGAAGAGGTCAAATGTTAATGGACCTGGGGCCAGGAAGAAGACCCAGATCCAGATAGGCCAATGCGCGACGCGGTAAATGGTCTTATTCCGCGCGCGAATTTTTCGTTCGTTCGCGTATTCAACCTTGATCGTGTAGGACATCCTCTCCTGAAGTGATCGTACTACTGCCCCAAAAGCGATCTTTCCTTCATAATTTTGAGTCACGGGCGCCCGATTCTTCGTAATTAGCTGATGAAAGGCAATAAGCGGCGTTGGTAACGACAGTTGCAGACGGCTTAGGTCCGCTGGAAAGCGATGCGGCCCTACCGAGCTTTAGCGAAGCCGTGGAGGCTCATAAAGCTATGGTATTCAGCATCGGCTGGCATTTTCTGCGAGATCGGGTCGCGGCCGAAGAACTGGCGCAGGACGTGTTCCTTCAGCTTTACCGGAACTGGGATGGTATGCAATCGCCGGGGCACATTGTTTTTTGGTTGCGGAAAGTTACCAGCCACCGTGCCATCGACATGGTCCGAAGGCGGAAGAGCCGGCCGGAGATTAGTCTGGAGGAAGCGGCTGAGCCGACAGTGCTCGAACGGATGCAGGATTCCTTACTTTCGTCGTATTTGGAACGAATGGTTGGATCACTCCCCGAAAAGCAGCGCATGGCGATTGTGCTTCGTTACCAGGAAGACATGGATCCGAATGAAATTGCCAAGGTGCTCGATATGAAAACCAGCAGTGTAAAGACACTGATTGCCCGGGGGCTTGAACTGTTGCGTGCGAAGGCCGGCCGGCGGTTGGGTGCTGCCGGATACAGGAGTAGCCATGACACCGTTTGAAGAGGAATTAAAAAAAGCGCTAGGGCGGCGCGAGCCGGCGGATGGGTTTACTGCCCGCCTTATGGCTCGTGTGAATGAGCAAAACCGGGCCGAGCACATCGGCCCAAGTAGTAGCTTTCTGCAAAGGCTTCGGTCGTGGCGATTGATTCCGGTGCTAGCCGGCGCTTTAGTAATTTCAGGTGGGATTGCGTATCAGCAGCATGAACGTGAAGCGCGGGGAGAAGCGGCCAAGAAGCAACTCATTCTCGCTATGCGGATCGCCGGATCGAAACTGCAGTACGCGCAATTGCGTGTTGAAGGAGTGGAGCAATGAAGCGAATGGGATGGACCTGCCTGCTGGTGATCGCGCTGGTGGTACCGGCATGGTGTGCGGACACAATCAAGTGGCCGGTTAGTTTTGAGAGGCTTGCGAAGCAGGCCAAGGAATCCGTGGATGTCACGCTGGATTCGTCTATGCTTCAGCTTGCGAGCGGTTTCCTCGAAAAGGACGATCCGGAGCAGGCGCAAGTAAAGAAACTTGTCTCCAAGCTCAAAGGTGTTTACGTGCGAAGCTTCGAATTCGACAAGGACGGCCAGTACTCGATGAGTGATGTCGAATCGATTCGTTCGCAGCTCACCGGATGGACACGGATTGTGGGCGTGACTTCGAATCATACGGAGAACACGGATGTGTATTTGAAGAAGAACGGCGATCAGATTGATGGGCTGTTCATCATCGATGCCGAACCGAAGGAATTAACGGTCGTACACATTGACGGCCCGATCCGGCCGGAGGAATTGAGCGAATTGGGCGGGCATATGGGGATCCCTAAAATCGGCCCGTTGCATAACAAGGATAGGAAGAGCGGTAAAGGAGCCGATAAACCCGAGTCGCGGGCGCATTCGGATGATTCCGGCGATCAAGGGGGTGAATAGCCATGCGGCGACTCTGTGCATGCCTCGCCTGCCTGCTATTTATTCCGGCGTTATTACCGGCAAGCGAATTTGATTGGATGGTTCGGGAGTTCTCACGCGAGACAGGGGCGAATCAGACCCATATTCCGTTTTTTGGCCTAGCGCGTTTTATTGTGGCGGTAGGTCATCCGGCGGGTGCCAGTGAATTGCGCCTTGCCATTTTCGAGAATACGAATCTCGAACCGGCGCGTTTCAGCGATCTGACGGATACGGCGGTGGGTAGTGCATGGAAGCCCATGGTTCGCGTACGCTCGCGCGATGGCGAATCCACGAACATCTATGAGCAATCAAACGGCGACAATCTCCGGCTGCTGATCACAACGTTAGAGCGAGGCGGAGAAGCAACCTTTGTGCAAGTTCGCGTAAAGCCGACAACGTTGATGAAGTTCGTGGACGAGCATTGTCACAAATGAGCGATTATGCACGGCGGCCTATTTCGGCGGCAAACTCTCGAAATAGCAGTCGTAATGGTTGCGGCAGCCCGGGTTGAACGCCGCCTCGCAGACCGGACACTTGCTCCCACATTCCAAATACTGGTTGATGGTCATTTCCGTTCCGCAGTTCCCGCACAGCACCGCCTTACGGTCCCACTCTCCATGCGGCCAAACTTCAATTGAGTGGCCGGCTAGTACCTGGTGGCAATCCTTACACGCATAGTAGACACCGCAACACTTCATCTTGATGGCTACGATGTCCCGCTGCGTGTGGTAGTGAGCGCAGCGGGTCTGCGCGTCCAGATCGATTCCCCGTACCTGCGCAAGAGAGTTCAACACTTCTCAGGATAAGAATGCTCTTTTCGCATACTTCCATCTGAACGTGATAGCGGCGCGCGCTTAGATATCACGCGGCGGCCGGCCGGATATTCTGGTTCACGCAGAAGAAGTTATTTGGATCGTATTTCGCCTTGATAGCGGCGAGCCGGTCGTAGTTACTGCGGTAAGTCGCGCGAATACGGTCGTCGCCCTCTTCCATCATGAAATTGACGTAAGCCCCGCCCGCGCCGAACGGGTGCAAGGCATTGTAATAGTTTCTGGCCCAGTCGGTGATTTTGCCGCGGTTCGCGGGATCAGGATCAACCCCGACAATCACTCCGTTCCAGACGACATCACGATAACTGAACGCGGTATCGGCTGCGCCGGTTCGATTCACTCTTCCGTTGATCGGGTACAGATGCATGGTCGATTGCCAAGTCGGGAGAGCCGACCCATGCTCGATATGCTTCTCAATCGCCTCATCGCTGAGTTCTTTGAAAAAGTCGGCCTTCCAGTACCATTGCAGGCCCGCAGGATAAATAGGATCGAACATTCCCTGCAGCATGGGGAACGGCATCGGTGCAAAGAATTCGAAAGCCGGCGGGCGATAGCTGCGGATGGGTTCCAAAATCGTGTTCGCCTGTTCCATCGAGCCTTGGTAACACCACAGGATGGCGCACATTGTCTTCAGATGCAGTTCTTCGGGGAAGGGTGGCCCTGGTGGCACGCCGATGATTGCGAAAAAGCCGTTGATTTCTTCGGGTGCCTGCGTAATGAACTCGCGGTACCACTTCATTACGTCGGCGGCGTCTTTGAGATCCCAGAGCATCGGGCCGGCGCAAACCGTGGCGACGGGATGAGCCTCAAAGAGGAACGAAGTCACAATGCCGAAGTTTCCTCCGCCGCCGCGGACTGCCCAAAAAAGATCGGAATTTTCGTCCGCGTTCGCGACTACGAAGCTGCCGTCCGCGAGTACCATGTCGACCGAAAGCAGGTTATCGATCGTCAGCCCGTATTTTCGGCTTAGATGACCCGATCCTCCGCCCAGCGTCAGACCGGCAACTCCGGTGCTCGCTATGATGCCCGACGGGACAGCCAACCCGAAAGCGTGTGTCGCATGGTCCACGTCGCTCCATTTGCAGCCTGCGCCGACCAGAACGGTGCGCGTAGAAGGATCGACCCTTACGTAATTGATCGGAGCCAGATCGATTACCATTCCGTCATCACAAACCCCGAGGCCGGCGGCATTATGGCCGCCCCCGCGAACTGAAACCCGCAAACCGTTGGCCCTTGCCATACAAACGGCTGCCATCACGTCGGCGGCATCGGTGCATTTAGCGATGAGGCTGGGCCTGCGATCGATTGAGGCGTTATAGACTTTTCGAGCCTCGTTATAATGCGCATCTTCCGGTTCGAGCACGGTGCCACGGAACCGGCCCCGAAATTCGGTAATCGCTTGCTGCAACGACATTGCTACTCTCCTGTCCCGGCCTTGTCTCTTTTAACGCCGGATATGTCTAGTTTGCGGCGCGCAGCGTTCTAAGAACGTTCTGTAGAGACGGGAACAGCCGTTCCGTTTGCAAGAATCGACAACTTTCGCTCTAATGCCACCGAACCCGCCCTTTGCGCCGCCTCCACACCTCGCTTGTAGCTCGCGCGCGCGGATTCCAGCTTTCCTTGGGCAGCCAGCAGATCGCCCTGTACGCGATGTAACTCAGCAAGAGACCATTCCTCACGGTTTTTACTCGCAAAGGCGAAACCGCTCGAAACGCTGGCGAGGGCCTCTCCAATCAAGCCGGCACGGCTGAACGTCTCGGCCAGTAGTTTAAAGTAATACGGCAAACGAAGTTCCGCGCCCAAGGTCCGCATTCCCTCCAGCCCTTCACGGAGTTGTGATAGGCCGGACGCGCCGTCTCCCTCCGCGGCTTTCGCCCAGCCGGTCAGGATATTGGCCATTGCAAGATAATAGGCGAATCCATAGCGGCTGCACAATTCTACGGCTTTGCGCCCTCGTTCAAGTGCCAGCCGGCTCTCGCCTCTGAAAGCATGCAGCATGGTGGCATAATCAAGCGCAATTGCCTGGCTGAAAGGGTGCCGCATACGTTCTGCCGCCGCTATCGCCTCGGCCATGTGATCGTCCCCATTATTTATCTCTTCGAGGTGCCAGGCGATGTGTGCACGGTACGCGCGGCAAAAGACACCGAGATCCGGCCCGGCAAACAGCGCCAGAACCGATTCCGCGGGGCCGTCGTGGTTTTGAACGGCCGCAATTATATGGTTGGAGGATGCCGCGAGTTGGCTGAGATGAAACAGGCTGCATCCTTGTAGAAAGTTCGCAGCCAGCATGAGTCCAGGCGTCGGGTCGCGTTCCGCTAATGACAGAAACTCCAGGCTGAACTGTTGGGCTTTTTCCAGGTCGCCTCGCACCGCATGAAAAACCCAGATACCGCTGAGAATGACGAAAATGTTGCGATTGTCGAATCGCCGGGAAAGGCCAAGCGCCCGTTCGTATGTCGCGCCAACCTCCGGGGCCGAATAGCCTGCCGTTGCCACGAGCGATGGACCGAGCATAACGAGCAGCTCTAATTCCTGCTTCAATCTCCGGTCCGATTCGGGAAAACCGCGGTTGAGTATCAAGGCCCGTCTCAGAAGGTCCGCCGCTTCTGAATCCGCATATTGCCGGCGCGCGTAAGCGGCGGCGCTCTGGTAGTACTCGATGGCTTCTTCCGCCATTCCCGCCTTTTCGAGGTGCACGGCGATCTGCCCGTTCCAGCTTTCTATGTCCGCCGCATACGTTTCAATCAACGCGCGCCCTACGCGCCGGTGTAAATACCGCTGGCGAACAAGACTCAGTTCCGCATACGCTACCTCGCGCAGCCGATCGTGCGTGAAGTCATATTCGGAAGTGCCCCGGCTCTCAATAATCCGCCGTCGCCAGAGTTCGTCGAGCGCATCGGACACGCTTTGTTCGTCCCAATCGGTTGCCCTTTCGAGCAATTCGAACGAGAAAGGTCTGCCGACAACGCTGGCCAGGCCGGCTAGCTCATAACACGGGGGCCGAAGTTGGGCCAGGCGCGATGCAATTACCGCGTGTACACGGGTGCTCTGCAAACCGGCGCGTATGCTCTCCACCACGAATAGCGGAATGCCGCGAGTGGTCCGAAAAATCCCTCCCACGTTCTCGTTATCAAGCGGATTTGCCGATTCCCGTCGGGCGAGTTCGGCCGTTTCCTCGGCATTCAACGGTTCAAGGGGAATCTCCGCAACGATTCCCGATTGGCGCAGCCCTGCCAGAAATCTGGTGAATGGATGCTCGCGGCCCGTTTCTTCATCCCGCACCGTGCCGAGCACGAGAACCCCGGACGCAGCGGAAGAGACCAACAAAGCATTGAGCCATTCGAAGGATTCGGGATCGCACCACTGCATGTCATCGACGTACAGAAGCAGCGGCTTGCGGCTCTTTGCGAAAGTGGCACAGAGAGATTCGTAGAAATACAAGCGCTGCCAGCTTTCAGCGAGCGACCCGCCAAGCCCGGCGTTGAGGGGCGCGAGTTCGGGAAACTGCTCGCGAATTTCCGGGATCAGCCGCGCCAGTTCTGCCAGTTGCCGTAACCCGAGGCCCGGCAGAGCGGCGCGAATTGCGTCGGAGCGCAGCCATTCCACTATGGGGGCGTAGGCGGCCTGCCCCTGTCC
>DAISJE010000254.1:0-6854 GCA_036821665.1 Bryobacteraceae bacterium
GACAGCTTGGCAAAGCGGATCCTGGGTATAACTTTCATACACCGGTCTGCCAAGCGACAGATTCATGACCCGTATATTGTAAGTACCTTTGAGCCGGATAGCCGTGTCGATCGCAGCAATAACCTCGCCATCCGTACCCTGTCCGTTTTCATCGAGTACTTTCAAATTTATAAGACTGGCTCCTGGTGCGATACCCAAAAAAGTATTTGTGCAGTTACCGCAAACAGATTGCTTGCCGTTCGACGCAACGATGCCTGCAATGTGCTGGCCGTGGCCATACCAATCGAGGCCGTAGCTGCGCAGCTTCGAAATTGTATGGCCATCGGGACCTACTAATGTGGAGGTCGTGAAATCTTGGACGTACGCGATAGTTTTGTCCGGCTTAATGCCCAAGTTGTCATCCGGGTTAATACCACTGTCTAAAATCGCAACGCCGATACCCGTTCCGATATAACCGGCATGCCATGCGGAGGCTGCGTTGATCGCCGCAGCGGTATAGGCCAGCTTATGTTTTACCTGCCGATCAACCGATACATATTTCACGCGCGGGTCATTATTCAGATTGCTTAATGCCGAGTCCGGAACGGTATAGATACCCTGATTAACGGATTGAAACTCAGAAATAACGGATCCGCCCAGGCTCTTGATTCTTTCGGATGTTGTTGTTCCGACCGGCACGTTCCACTGCACGATAACTTTCAGCCTCGAATGTGGAACGGCGATCGTATCCGGGGAGATTTTCGACTTATGGGGCGGCCCCCCGAGACACACAACTGCCACAATCAAAAATAGCGAGACTAGGTTCCTCATTTCAGCGGGCCGCCCTTTCTGTTTTCCAGTCAAAATATTAGCGTCGATATTTCAGCTAACAATTCCCTTATCGGCTCGCGTTTGCAGCCTGACAAAATTCTTGCTGCGTTGTGGTACGAGTACGAAGGTTATAGTTGTGTGGGATAAGGTGTTTCGTCCGGCGGGTCGTTTTACGGATGTTGGGGCATTTAGCGCGAAAGCCCGGACACCTTAAATCGCGTTACAATAAGCAGCACTCTATCCGCTCTATGGCGAGGACCAGTGTTCCGGCGCGTGCCCCATGCGAAGTTCTAGCGGCAAAATGACCACGGAGCAGCGGCAGCGGTTGCGGCTTGCGTTTCACGAGGCGCTTAAAAAGACGGCAGCGGAACGAGCGGTCCTCATCGCTGAACTCAAAACGTGCGATCCTTTTCTCGGACGGGAGCTCGAAAAGCTCCTGCTTGCGCAAGCCAAAGAAACCGGAGCGCCGGATGACACACTCCCGATTTTCGATTCCGTGCTTCCGGACGCTGCGCAATCGTTCGCGGATGGCACAATCATCGCCGGCCGCTTTGAAATTGTGCGCTTCCTTGGCTGTGGCGGCATGGGTGAAGTTTATGAAGCGAACGATTTCCATCTGGGCCGCATCGCGCTGAAGACCATCAGGCCAGAAATAGCGGACCGGCCGGATATACTGGCTCGATTCCGGCACGAAGTTGCACTTGCGCGAAAAGTAACCGGACCGAACGTTTGCCGCATTCACGAGCTTTTCATTGCTCCTGAAACGGATCCGGGGCGGCCTGTCGCATTTCTCACGATGGAATTTCTGGATGGCGTGACGCTTGCGGACCGTTTAGACCAAGGCGGGCCATTAACAATTCAGGACTCGGAGCAAATCGCCGTTCAGGTATGTTCAGGGCTTCAGGCGATTCACGACGCGGGAGTCATTCATCGCGACCTGAAGAGCCGCAACATCATGCTCGCGCAAAGGAATGGCAGAGCATGCGCGGTCGTCATGGATTTTGGACTGGCGCATGAAACAGCGCCGGCCCCCGCGACTAGCGGGACCAAATTGACGAGCTACGGTACTGTGCTGGGAACACCGGAATACATGGCGCCGGAACAGTTCCGAGGGGCGACGGTAACGCCTGCTAGCGACATCTACGCGCTAGGCGTGCTGCTGTACGAGATGGTCACCGGCAAACTGCCGTTCGAAGCGGCGACGCCGCTTGGCGCGACCGAGCAACGAACCAAGCATCCGGTGCGAGCATCGATGCTTCAGCCTGGAGTGCCGCATCGTTGGGATCGAGTGATAGAGCGGTGCGTCAGTTATGAACCTGAAGACCGTTATCAGGCGCCTCGTGAAGTTGCGGAAGCATTGTGCCGGCGTCCGATATATCGAGTATCCGGCCATCGGGCACTGGCGGTCGCGGCGGCACTGCTGGCGTGCATCGCAGCCGGGATTCTGATTTTGTATCGATCTCGTAGCTATCAACCGCCATCGCCCAATGCGCTGTATTGGTACAACCGCGGTGTTGCTGCGCTGCGTGAGGGAACGTACCTGAATGCTACCAACGCTCTTCAGATGGCACTCGTTCGGGACCCGGATTTTCTACTGGCGCATGCCCGTTTGGCCGATGCCTGGAATGAACTGGACTTCACCGGGAGGGCCAAGGACGAAATGCTGAAGGCCTCGTCCCTGGAACTCGAACGCGATCTGCCGGAATCGGACAAACAATATGTAGAAGCGGTTCGCGCCACAATTTTACGAGACTTTCCCGAGGCTCTCAATCGCTACACCGCCATTTTTAAAATGCTTCCTAAAGACAAGAAGCCTTACGGGTATGTGGATCTTGGAAGAGCTTATGAGAAGACCGGGCAGATCAGCAAGGCGACATGGAGTTATTCCCAGGCAAAAGGCCTTGCGCCCGATGACCCCGCGTCGTATCTGCGCCTCGGGATTTTAGAGAGCCGCGATAGAGAGAAAGCGAGCGAGGATCCCGAGAGCGAATTTGCTCGCGCAGAAAAGCTATATTCGGCAGCGAGTAACCTCGAAGGCATCGCCGAGGTTCAATACCAGCGCGGCTACGCTGCCAACCGAGAGAAAAGGTTAGATCAGGCGGAGCAATTCCTGAAGGATTCGTTGGCGACAGCACGAGCGATTCCGAGCGTACAGTTGGAAGTGCGGGCCCTGGCCCAATTGAGCGCCACGGAGTATCTGCGCGATCTGGACGCGAGACGCCATTTCGGCGGAAAAACGCCGGTCGATCTGGCGAACGACGCCATAACGCTAGCCCGCGATAACGGCTTGGAGTATTGGGCGACAGACGGGATTGTCCGCCTCGGGTCGGCTTATCTGGCCACCGGAGATTACGAACACGCGGAGTCGTATTTCCAGCAGGCCTTACAGCTATCACAAAAAAGCGAGCGCCCGAGATTAGTAGCGCTTGCCGAGTTAAATCTGGCCACACTGCGGGATCAGCAAGGCGGCAAGCCGGATGATGTGATCTCCTTTGCGCAGAAAGCTTTCGACTATTATCATCCGACCGGCTTTTTCGTCGAATCGACGGACGCCCTCATTCTAATCGCTCGCGCCAAGCTGGAACAAAGCCAATTCCGCGAAGCTCTTCAGCGCGGCCAGCAATCGCTAGATTTGACAGAAAAAGCCGGAAATCCAGCCCTGGTGGGTTTAGCTGAGGAGGTAACCGGGGATGCCTTCTTCGAGTTGCAAAATTATTCCGAGGCTTTGGTGCATTTCCAGTCCGCTCTGAAGGCGAATCCTAACGAGTACAACACGCTTCACTGCGCCGAGGCGTTGTGGCGGATGGGCCGCTATTCAGAAGCCGAGCAGATGATTTCCGGAATTCCCGCGGATGTAAGAAGGCGGCCGGATCTGGCTCCCGAAATCGTAGGGATTGACGCCGAAATGCGGCTGAGCCGGAAACAGTATCGCAGGGCATTCGAACTGGCGCGCTCCGCGCTCCGGACACCGGAGAATCAGACGCCGTCCTGGGTGTCGGAATTGCAAATCACCGCCGCGGTCGCGGAGTCCCGTGTAGGCCGTTTGAAAGGCGCGGAAGCGCAGCTTCAGAAGGTTATTTCCGGTTCGCAATCTGGTAACGAAGCAGTGGCAAATGCTCAGCTTGCATTGGCCGATGTCTATTTCGCGGAACATTCGCCTCAACAGGCGCTGCCAATGGCTGAAACAGCGAATGCGTTTTTCGTATCGGCCGGGCAAAGGGAATCGGAGTGCCTGAGCCTGCTTTCTCTGGCCGAAATCAGGCGAGCGCTCGGCGATAGTACTTCTGCTCAAAAATCGGCTGTAAAAGCGCTGGACATTTTAGCGGAGTTCGCGCATAATTGGTCCATTTCGAACCGTCCTGATTTAAAGGATGCGGCGCGGGAATTGGAGGAATTGTGCCGGAGATAGAAGCAGAACATGTTTTGCGAAACCAAATCCTAATTGCGGCGGGCGGCGTAGCCGTTGCAGTCATACTCTTTTTTTTGGCGAAAACCGTATACATGCTTTTCGCTGGTGCTAAAAATACACCGATCGTGATTTCCGGAGGCTCAATTACCGGGCACACCCGCCATAAGAGGGACTGGTCCCTACCTCACGGCACAGATGGGACTTGTCCGAGCACTGGCTCGACGGGGCCGTTGACATGCCTAGCCGTCGCCAAAGCTCCGCATGCACTCGTGACGAGCGCAAACTTCACAAATGGTGCGAAATATCTCTATCAACAGCTCGACGACGCGAATTGGAAGGTCGTTGTAACCGGGACCAACGATAATGATCCAAATGACAATCCCGCTCTCACAATACAGCCTGCGGACGGTTGCAATCCAAAAGCCGGAGAAGCTTGTATCTCATTTTCTATCGGCAACTCAGCTTTGGCACATTTCGGACCGCGACACCAAAAGATTGAAGGTTTGTTCGGCATATTCAACCCACATCGGGGCAGAAGCATCTGCCGGGATGGAAACTGTGGTCAGTATCGCTTAAAGACGGTGGCTGTGTGGCTGGCAAATGTAGAGGTTGCAAACGCTACGTGTTCGGATTCAACTGGCTGCTTAATTTGCCTGACCGATAACGCGACCGATGCGGGAGCTTGTGCGCTGAAATAGCGCTCCCCTTCTACTTCCCCGCCGCAATCGTCCCAACAAACGGACTACTCGCGACTGCATATTCACGGCGAGGCATGCGCCCGGCGAGAAACGCGGTGCGGCCGGCTTCGATCGCTAGCTTCATGGCGCGCGCCATACGCTCGGAATCCTCAGCTTCGGCGATGGCGGTGTTCAGCAGTACACCGTCGTAGCCTAGCTCCATGGCGATCGCGGCATCCGAGGCCGTGCCTACGCCAGCATCAACAACGAGCGGAACTTCGGTAATCGCTTCACGCAATATTTTAAGGTTTGTCAGGTTTTGAATGCCCAGGCCCGAACCGATCGGAGCGGCAAGAGGCATGACTGCAGCGGCTCCCGCGTCGATCAGTTTACGCGCATTCACCAAGTCGTCGGTCGTATAGGGCAGCACCACGAATCCTTCTTTCACCAAGATCCTGGTCGCTTCCAGCAAGCCTTCATTGTCAGGGAAAAGCGTTTTCTGATCGCCGATAACCTCCAGCTTGATCCAGTTCGACAGTCCTACTTCGCGCGCCAGGCGAGCGGTGCGAACAGCATCTTCGGCTGTGTAGCAGGCAGCCGTGTTTGGCAGGATATGGATTTTCTGGCGATCGATAAAATCCAGTTCAGATTCTTTGGTGCGGTCCGTCAGGTTCACCCGGCGCACGGCAAGCGTGACCATTTCGGTGCCAGACGCCGCGTGGCACCGGGCCATGAGTTGTTTACTCCGATATTTTCCGGTTCCGACGAAGAGCCGCGACCGGAAGGTCCGGCCCGCAATGGTCAACACATCTTCCATAAAGACCATTATCGGGCTAACGGGTTCTTCGCAATCACGTTGGCTATTGATTAACCGCTTGCTGGCGGGTTTGTGAAAAAATTAGCGGGACAGACAGCCGCGCCAAGTGGAACAGTTTCCTATACCGCAAGTTAGGTGGACGGCGCTTAAGTCAGTCCCGAATTTTTTCACAAACCCTGATGCGCGCGGCTCAGTCCGGAGCGCGGATTGGTAACCGGCTCTTGCGGTTGCTTACACGTTTTCCGGCACGATGTACGGAGCGCGATAGGTTCCCTTCAGAAGCTCCGTCGCTTCGGAATCGTTGAGAACCGATTCGGTGTCGGGATCGAAATTAATTGTCCGTCCGAGGCGGTACGAGGCATTCGCCAAATGCACCAGCGTAGTGGAAAGGTAGCCTTCCAGAATCGGCGCATGCAGATCTTCGGCCTTGCGGCTTCGCATGCATTCAATGAAATTTACGAAGTGCTCGTTTCTTTCAGGCGCTGTTTTCTCCGGTCCGGGCTCGCCCGATTCGCCCAAAAACGATTTGTAGGAGTTGTAATTCGAAATTGCCAGGTAGCCTTTCGAGCCGTAGTACAGGTTGCCAATTGTGGACGGCCTACCGGATGCGGGGCCAAGGGCGGCTTGCGATTTGTGTTTCGCTGGACCAGACGCGTTCAGACCCGCCGCAGGAACGCCTCCGTCCTCGCCCCCTGAAAATTCGGGTGTTCCAATTTCCGCTTCATGGTTGGTCATCCAGCCGCGAACTTCGAAGTTCATGAACTTCGTCTTTGCGTTGGGCGATTTGAACTCGTATGCCACGGTCAGAACATTAGGAGTCTGCTGGTCATCATCGAAGAGGAAGTGACCGCCCAGCGCCGTTATCTTGGTCGGCAGCTTTACGCCGAGGCCCCAGCGCGCCAAATCCACTTCATGAATGCCCTGGTTACCCAGATCGCCATTGCCCGTGTCCCAAATCCAGTGCCAGTTGTAGTGGAAGCGATTTTTGGTAAAGGGCTTTAACGGGGCCGGACCGGTCCAGAGGTCGTAATGGACACCGGGGGGAACCGGTTCGACCGGCGCATGCCCGATGCTGGCGCGCCATTTATAACAAAGGCCGCGGGACATATAAACGTCTCCGAGCAAACCGGAACGCATATGA
>DAISJE010000255.1:0-6846 GCA_036821665.1 Bryobacteraceae bacterium
TTATCTCAGAGTTAATGCGACTGGCTCCATCGACGTTGAAGATCTGGAGCGCAATTTGCGTCCAGAAACCGTTTTAGTTTCGGTTATGCACGCGAATAACGAAACCGGAGTAATGCAGCCCATTGATAAGATCGGCGCATTGATTCGCGACCGTCGCGCGGCAGGACAGACGATCTATTTTCATTCGGATGGCGTGCAGGCGCTCGGAAAGAGTGCTGTAGATGTCAAGCAGTTGGGTGTCGATCTGTATTCAATCAGCGCGCATAAAATCTACGCACCTAAGGGCGTTGGCGCTCTTGTGGTTCGTACCGGTGTTCCTGTGCACGGAATCCAACTGGGCGGAAAACACGAACGGGAGCGGCGCGCCGGAACGGAAAATGTTCCGGGTGTGGTTGCATTCGCTCGCGCTGTTGAGTTCTATACACTCGGCGACCGCGAACGACTTGCCGGATTGCGTGATCGGTTCGAGGTACAGATCCTTTCGGCGGTCGATGGAACGGAGGTGAACGGCGCCGGGCCGCGTCTGCCGAACACCAGTAATCTTTTATTGCGCGATGTTTCCGGTGAAGCGCTTCTGATTGCGCTCGATATTAAAGGAATGGCGGTGTCTACCGGATCGGCGTGCAGCAGTGGCGCGGTTGAACCATCGCATGTTTTGCTGGAGATGGGTCGGACTCGGGATGAGGCGAAATCAAGTGTTCGCTTTTCATTTGGGCGGTACAACTCAGAGGACGAAGTCGATCAGCTTGTTGAAGCCGTGGCCGCGTCCGTTCGCCAGCTTCGAAGATCGGCTCAAAAGAGTTTGACACGGCAGGCGCAGCTTGTCTGATCAGCCCATCGCTGTCGCTATGTCAGGCGGTGTAGACAGTTCCGTTGTAGCCGGACTGCTACAGCGCGAGGGACACAGCGTTGTCGGCTTGACCATGCAGCTTTGGAACCAGCGGCGTTTGCCTGAACTGGTTCCGGAAGGTGGCGCGACAGGACGTTGCTGTTCACTAGATGATGTCTACGATGCACGCTTCGTCGCGGGTGTTCTCGGCATACCTTACTATGTTGTCAATTTTGAAGATCGTTTTGAGCAGCAGGTGGTGAAGCCATTTGTCGAGGATTATCTGGCCGGGCGCACGCCGATCCCCTGTACGCTCTGCAATAACTTCATCAAATTCGATCAGTTTCTCGAAATGGCCGATGGCGTGGGCGCCGACAAGATTGCAACCGGCCACTATGCGCGCATTCGTTTTAACGACGAGACGGAGCGCTATGAGATGCGCGCCAGCATCGATTCCAACAAAGACCAGACATATTTTCTGTTCGGTCTGACGCAAGCGCAACTGGCGCGTACTCTGTTTCCACTTGGAGGCATGATCAAGGCCCAGGTACGCGAGCTTGCCCGGGATTTGGGGTTGCCGGTCGCTGAAAAGAACGACAGCCAGGAGATTTGCTTCGTTCCCAATGGCGATTATGCGGCATTCATTGACGCTTATTTCCGGGAGCAGGGAATTGCGCCGGCCGAAACCGAAGGCGAAATTGTGGATACGTCCGGACGCGTTTTGGGGCATCACGGCGGTACGCATCATTTCACAGTCGGACAGCGGCGCGGATTGCGGATTGCAGCAGGCGAGCCACTCTATGTAATCGCCACGCAGGCCTCGAGCCAGCGTGTAATCGTCGGGCGGAACGATGATTTGATGCGAGAATCGCTTACGGCGTGCGAAGTGAATTGGGTATCCGTCGCTCCGATTCACGAGCATCGCCGCGCAGAGGTCAAAATCAGAAACAAGCATGCTGCGGCGCCTGCCACTCTAATTCCAACCGGCAACGATTTACGCGTCGAAGTACGTTTCGATACTCCGCAACGAGCGGTCACGCCGGGCCAGGCTGCAGTCTTTTATGACAGCGATCTGGTGCTGGGCGGCGGGTGGATCGAATAAACTCCAGAATTGGCGCAGAAGAAAAACTGGCTTCAGACCCGGGCTGAGTACGCCCTTGCCGGCACACTCATGGCTGCATTACGGCGGCTGCCAATACGCGCCGCCGGCGGCTGTGCGCGTTACGCAACACGGCTTCTCGATGTTGCTGTTCCGAAACTGCGGAGTGTAGCTCGCACCAATCTGGCGTTTGCCTATCCGGAACTCAAACCTGACCAGCGCGAGCGCATCATCGACGGCGTATTCCAAAGCATTGCTCGCATGCTCGTCAGCCTGGCGCATTTTCCCGATCTGAATGCGGCCAATATCCGCAACTGGATTTCTTACGAAGGGCTCGAACATTACGAGGCAGCAAAGCGATGCGGCCGTGGGATTTTAATCGCGACGGCGCACCTGGGCAATTGGGAACTGAGCGCGTTCGCTCATGCGCTCATGACTGAGGCGATGAACGTCATGGTTCGGCCGCTCGATAATCCGCTGATTGATGAACTTGTAGAACATCGCCGTACTTTGTCCGGAAACAAGCTGATCTATAAATGGGACGCTGCCCGTTTGGTGATTAAAGCATTAAAACATAATGAAGCTGTCGGCATTCTGATTGACCAGAACACCAGCGTTTCGGAAGGGATTTTTGTCGATTTTTTTGGCAAGCCCGCCTGCGCCGGATCGGCTTTCGCGAAACTGGCGCATCATACCGGAGCCGCAGTCATACCAGGATTTGCGCTATGGGATGCTGTCGCGCGCCGTTATGTCTTACGATTCTATCCGCCCATAGAAATGAGCGGCGACGTCGCTACGGATACTCGCCGGATTCACGCAAAACTGGAAGAGATTATTCGTTGCTACCCCGATCAATGGATGTGGATTCATCGGAGATGGAAGACGCGCCCCACGGGTGAAGCGCCGTTCTATTGAGGCATTCAGGCATGATGCCGGGCGGCCGGCCGCTGATCGAGCCCGAGCACTGCAATAATTGTGCCTTGTAGGGATGCGGGAATAGAAATCGCACCCTCGTAGCTCAAAAACTGATGTCCTTGTGAATTTTCGAATCGGGCTAGCTGTACCCCGAAAGCGGCGTCCATCTGTTGAACCGTGCCCTCGATGTGAATTGAGCGGGTGGCTGGATTTTCATCGAGAATTTTGAGTCCATTCTGAACAGCAAACTCTCGAACCGCAGCCATCTCTTGCGGGTCGGCTCCGATCTGCGCTGCTTCCTCCCGCGATATAGGTTGAGCAACCCCGGCTAACAATTCCTCACCCAAGTTTGCGGCTGAAGGACGCCTCCGCAGTACTACAGTTGCTACGACTCGCTGATTGGGCTCCGCGGCGCCGATCCAATGCTGCTCGCCCTCACGAGCCGGCGTCGAGCCAGTTAGCGCAACTCTTGGACCGCTCATCGGCCACCTCAATCACGAGGAAGCACTCGCTGAAGTGCCTGAAGTAAGTGCATTCAACAGGGCCGTTCCATCCGGGCTCCCCAGGCCAGTGCAAGGATCCCACCCGGGCCCCGCATTGTAGTACCCCAAGCCGCTGTCATCGTTGTTGCCGCTGGTAATGTCATGAAAGCCCGTCTCATTGAGCGGGTACAACTTAGGATTCAGGAATCCGACAGGAGTTCCGAGTTTTTCATTCAGCAAGGCCGCAAGGGCCGCCCAAAGAGGTGCAACGGCACTGGTACCTCCTACCACTTGGTCCTGTCCACCGAAACGGATTTGGTAGCCGGTGCTAGGATCTGCATCGCCTGCTACATCGGGTGTACCGCGTCCTGCAAAACCTATTTCCGGCTGTGCCGGTACGCCGGCCGATTTCTGATAATCCGGCAACGGGAATACGGTGCTCACACCGCCGCCTGTTGCACCCTCATTATTTGCAATTTCATTCCAAACCGTCTCGGATGCAATGGTGTTTCCTGAACCGGCGAGCGTAGTGCCTCCACAAGCCAGCGAATACGGACTGCAGGCGGGAAAATCGGTGTGGAGTTTTCCGTCTCCTGCACCATCACTCGAGCCGTTGTCACCACAAGCGACCGCAACCGTAACCCCGAGCGCCGCTGCGTCCTGTAATGCTGCATTCATGGCAGTCTGCGATTGCTGCGTCCAGCTATCTTCGGGCGCCCCCCAACTGATTGAAATGATAGACGGCTTGTTGGTTGTGTCGTGTACCGCATCCGTGATGGCGTCGATGAAACCTTGATCGGTATTTGGCGCGAAGTAGACCACGATGTTCGCACCATAGGCGATAGACCCTGCCACCTCAATGTCGAGCATAACTTCCGCGTCGGCATCCGAGCCCGGCGAATTGGTTCCACCATCCACCGAAACGGAGCTTACATTTGGCTGCTGGATGCTCAGCTCGTTGAAGTAGGCACTAAGATCGGAATCGTTGTAGCCGCCGCCGAGTTCGATAATTGCGATCGTCTGCCCGTTTCCTGTCGCACCGCCTGGAAAATTGTATAAAGCGGCAACCTGCGGTGGGGTGAATGTAGCCGGTTGGAGGGCTCTCGGTTGGAGCTTAGACTTAATTCGAAAGTGAGGCTTGGCGATCGTACGGTTATCCAGCCCCAACACGGCGATCACAAAAGGCTGCAGTTCCATGGGAATGCTGAGCGTACCTGTGCGCCCCCGGAACTCTCTGCCAGTCGTCTCATTGCGATAACAGGCCAGGGTGGCGCCGAACGCCGCGGTCATCGCGCCCGCTGTGCCGGAAAGAATGACCCTGCGTTTGGCAACGTTACTCCCTACAACCGTGAGTTGATATTTTTTCGCAAATTGCTCCACCATCGCGATATCGGCCGGATCTGCTCCGTGCAAATCTTGGAATAGTTCGCGTGTGAGATGTACGTGATGTATGCCCGGCTGAGGCATTGCCGGGTCAGCGCCTTTGCGTCGCAAAACGACCGTGACGCTGACTTGCTCATCGGGCTGGATGCTGCCGACAGCCGTTGCGTTTCGCGGTGCGTTCCGCTCGCTGCCGTGCAGTGTGGTTCGTTTTTCGAAAAGGGGCATAAGTTAATCCGTACCTGGTCGGTGGGACTCGCACGATTAGAATATCGCCACGACGTATTGTGACACGTAATCTGCCAGTCTGCGGACGCCCGCTGCCTTACAATGAGGCGATTAGGTGATTGGAAAATCAAATACAACACAGGCACTTGAAATTCACCAACTCTCAAAACTCGCCGAGTTTAGCGACGCTGTTCGACTACAGCGCGAAATATGGGGATTCAAAGATGTAGACCTGCTGCCACTGCGGCTCTTTGTGGTCGCCAGCAAGATCGGCGGCCAAGCGTTAGGAGCCTTTCACGACGGCAGAATGGTGGCGTTCTGCCTTTGCATTCCGGGCCTGAAGCCGGGTGGCAAATATTATCTGCACAGTCACATGCTTGGCGTATTGCCGGAATACCGGAACTCGGGCGTCGGGCGGACGCTGAAATTGAAACAACGCGAGTATGCGCTTGCCGGCGGCATTGATCTGATTGAGTGGACGTTCGACCCGCTTGAAATCAAGAACGCATTTTTTAATATTGAGCGCCTCGGCGCGATTGCACGCCGTTATGTTCACAATCAGTACGGCACGACTACCAGTCATCTGCATGGCGGGCTTCCGACGGACAGGCTGATTGCCGAGTGGTGGATTCGAACCAGCCGTGTAGAAGTCATTTGCAGCGGAGAAGATTTTGATAGATCCGATGCTACGGTGAGGATTTCAGTTCCAGCCGAAATCGGCGAGCTTCGCCATCGTGATCCATCACGCGCCCGCGACATTCAGGCGTGTATCGGGAAAGAATTCGACCGGCAATTTCAGGCGGGGTTAGCGGTTGTCGGATTTGAGAAGAGCAGGGAAGCGGGCACGTATCTGCTGGGAACATGGGAATCAAAGTAGAACGGATCGTTTTGCGGCACATTCGGATGCCGCTCGTGCATTTCTTTGAAACCAGCTTCAGCCGTACCTATGAGCGCGACATCATCCTTGTGGAAGCTGTCTCGGATGGAATTTCGGGCTGGGGCGAAGTTACTGCCGGTGAGAATCCGTTTTACAACGAGGAATGGACCGGATCGGTTTGGCCGCTGCTTATGGACTATATTGCGCCTCGGCTTCTCCGATACGAATTTGGTTCCGCGAATGAAGTGGGCGCGCGTACCGCCCATATCCGCGGCCACAACATGGCTCGGGGTGGGGCAGAGGTTGCAGTTTGGGATTTGCAGGCGCGGCTTAGTAACGAACCTTTGTGGAAGACAATTGGCGCGGGTGCGCGACGCGAGATTCCCTGCGGCGTGTCGATCGGCATTCAGGATACGATTCCGCAACTGCTCGAAAAGATAGAAACAGAGCTGGCAGCGGGTTATCAGCGCATCAAGATGAAGATCAAGCCGGGTTGGGACGTCGATGCCGTTCGGCAGGTTCGCGAGCGGTTTCCACAAATTCGACTGATGGTAGATGCGAATTCGGCCTACTCCCTCCGTGATATCGATCATTTAAAAAAGCTGGATGAGTTTGGACTCATGATGATCGAGCAGCCGCTGGCGCACGATGACATCATCGATCACGCGGTTTTACAGTCGCGGCTACAGACGCCGATTTGTCTGGACGAATGTATCCGCTGCGCTCATCATGCGGAACAAGCAATCCGGTTGAACGCCTGCCGGATCATCAATATCAAATTGGGCCGCGTAGGCGGTTTCGCCGAAGCGAAGCGCGTTCACGATATTTGCCAAGCGAATAATATTCCGGTGTGGTGTGGCGGCATGCTGGAGTCCGGCATTGGACGCGCCCACAATATCGCCCTTTCGACTTTACCGGACTTTGTTCTTCCCGGCGATGTTTCAGCCAGCAAGCGCTATTGGAAGCGCGACATCGTAGTCCCGCCGGTGGAAGTAACCCCGCGCGGCACGATTCAGATCTCCGATGCACCCGGTTT
>DAISJE010000256.1:0-6838 GCA_036821665.1 Bryobacteraceae bacterium
CGTCTGGCTACGAACCAGAAGGTCGGGAGTTCGAATCTCTCCGGGCGCGCCATATCGATTTTTCCACCCGAGAAAGTCGCTAAAGCCTTGAACGGCAAGGCCAGATTGGCGGTTCGAAATCCCTGATTTCGCACATAGGCAGGCTTGTCGGCGAAGGCCAGTTTGAGCACGGCATGCTTATGCGCGATGCTCTCCAAGTGCCAGATTTTCAAAGGGTTTTCGACCAGATCAAGGGCGGTTCGAACTGAGTCATCGAAGCTCCGAAGCGGCTTGCCGCAATCGGCGATCTTCTCGCTGAGTTCGAGCTTTTCAGCCTCCAGCTTGCCGATGCGAACCTCGTAGGCTTTGCGGACCGCAGGCGTCTCGGCCTCGACGATGCAATCAAGGAACTGGTTGACCTGCCGCTCGACCCTGACCAGTTCGGCCTTGAGCGCACTGGCCCTCTGGCCTTCCGTGGCGACCCGGCACAAGGCCCGACTGAACCGCCTCTATGGCGCATCGAAATATGGCACCGAGGGCCACGCCCGCGAAACTCTGGTAGCAGAATTCGGGACGGCGTTTCTCTGCGCGTTGCTGGAGATCACACCCGAGGTGAGCAAACTTCATGCGGCAAACGTCGCTCGCTGGCTCCGGGCAATCAGGACAGACAGACGAACCGCGCTCTCACTCGCCATCAAAGACGCAGAATCCGCCGTCGAGTATCTCTTCCTGCTCCAGCGCGACATCGTGCTGCCAAATCCGGACAAACAATCCGGAAGTCGATAGGTTCGGCAAACGAATAGTTAAGGTTTCTCGTCCGTTGCCTGGAATGCTCTCTCTACATCCATGCGCGGATGGAGTAGGCGCAGGACAGTGATGCCACTTTTGCGGGGAAGGTAGTACGCGCTATGAGAGCCGACCGGGAAAGAGCGGACATTCTCCGCAATTTCCTCGCGGGCGTGCCCCATGAGTGGAGTTAGGCTCAACTTCCTGAGCGTAAGCTCAAGTTCCTGACGGTAGCGGCGGGCTTGCGCAAGCCCCCATGTCTCGCGGGTGTAGCGGCCTATCTCCCGTAAATCTTCGACGGCCTGTGCGGTAAACTCGCAGCGGGCCATCAATCCTCAAGTTCTTTGTCGAGTTCAGCGAACGCCTTCTCGGCAGAGACCACCTTGCCGCGCTTCACGTCCTCCAGTCCCTTGCGGACCTCCTGACGCAGCAATTTGAGTTTCAGGCGCTGGTGTTCCTCGAAATCCGCCGCCGACATGACGACAGCCACGGCCCTCCCGTTCTTTGAGATCGTAACGGGTTCGCGCTGGGCCTTATCGAGCAGAGCGCCGAAATTAGTCTTGGCATCGGCAGCCGGGATCGTGTCCATAGAATACTCCTTCTCTAATCAGTTTAGCCCATCTAATTATTTTGGTCAAATTGATCGAAATAGCCAATTGGCCATGTTCTACACAGCCACCGCTCTTGATGCGACGACGCTGTACAACAACGGCGAGATCCTCGTTTCGTAAAGCCGCGAAGGACGGTAGTACCGTCCCTCGGGAAGAAGTCTTCGGTGCGCCAGCGCATCGAAGACCGATCCGGGCCGGGGCGATGCCCGTCCCATATGAAGGCTGAAGACAGAGCACCGTCGCGGCCAGCCACGGCGGCGCATCAAGAGAAGAAGCAAGACCGGATCAGTGACCTCTGGTACTTCACCACCTGTGGGTTGGTCATACACCGGGGAAATTTCCAAAACCTGTTGGGCGCAAGATGTGCGCGGGTACTACCCACCGGCTGCGCCGGCGGGTAGTACTAAGAGCCGCGCCATCTTGCCAAAGGGTGCGTGCCGCCCCCTGTTGGATACCCCCTGCACAACGTCTGGCCGTTGTATCACCAGTCAGGGGCGCGTTCCTGCTCCCCCGACACCCCCATGACCAAGGGAGACTTCGCTCTCCCTTGGAACCCATCGAACAGGGGCGAGACTTCGGCTCTCTCCCCTGTACCCCTCATCGACCAACCCACGCGGGTTGGATCGCGATCCGCCTTCGCTGGAAGCTACGGCGGACAGGCCGGGGGGCTTTCGCGCCGCCCCGGACCCCACGAGCAAGGGCTTTCGCGCCCCTGCACCCACGACCAACCCACGCGGGTTGGATCGCGATTTCCCCAACCACGAACCACGATCCCGGCAGGGGGCAATTTGAGCGGATCGGCGCTGACAGCCGCTCGGCTAAGCCGTGAGCCTGTCCCGCCCGCTGAAAACGGTAGCGATTCCAGTGGCTTAAGTTCATTCGATTATTCTATTGTATCAGACGATAGCAAATGATAGCGTCCGATAAGCCTAGGAGAGAATCAGATGAACGAAGAGTGGCTGACCATCGAAGAAACCGCCCGCTATCTACAGCTTGGCAAGACCGCGCTGTATGACCTAGCCCGCGAGGGGACAATCCCGTCGAACAAGGTCGGCAGCAAGTGGCTGTTCAGCAAGAAGGACCTCGATGCCTGGGTTCGCTCGAACATCCCGCTTGAAGAGTTCTTCATCAAGACCCCAGCGCATATCGAAGAAAACCTCCAGCTTCGCGAGCCGCAGGTCGAGGCATATCAAAAGCTGTACGAGTTTTTTAAATCTGGCCGCAAAACCGCCGTGATCCAAATCCCTGTCGGCTGCGGCAAGTCCGGCATTGCGGCCATCGCGCCCTTCGGCATTGCACGGGGCCGCGTGCTGGTCGTTGCGCCGAACGTTACAATCAAAGACGGCCTGTTTGAATCGCTGGACGTTACCAACCGCCAGAAATGCTTCTGGAGGAAGCGCGGCATCCTGACCGATGAAGCCATGATCGGCGGGCCGTTCGCCTCAACGCTGGATACAGGGAATGTCTCGGTCTGCGAAAAATCGCACTTCGTTGTCACCAACGTTCAGCAACTGGCCACAACCCCGGAAAAGTGGCTCCACAAATTCCCGAAAGACTTCTTCGACCTCATCATCGTTGACGAGGCGCACCATTCGCCGGCCAACAGTTGGAAGCTGGTTCTTGAGCATTTCGACAAAGCGCGGGTTATCAATATGACCGCGACGCCGTTTCGGGGAGATGGTCAGGAAATCGACGGCGAGCTTGTTTATCGCTATCCGTTCAAGAAAGCGACTTTCAAGGGCTATATCAAGCGCATTACCGCATCCTATGCAGCTCCGAGCGAACTGGAATTCACGGCGCACGGAGAAACCAAAACCTACACCCTAGATGACGTGCTGGCGATGAAGGAAAAGGACTGGTTCAGCCGGGGAATTGCCCTGTCAGACCCATGCAACAAAACCATCGTCAACAACAGCTTGGAAAAGCTTGAGAAGCTTCGGGAAACCGGGACCGCGCACCAACTCATTGCCGTTGCGTGCAGCGTAAACCATGCCCGGAAAATCACGGCGATGTACGCGGCTCGGGGTTTCAACGCAGACCTTATCTACAGCCAGATGGATGAGGACAAGAAAGAGGACGTTAAGAGGCGGCTGACCAGCGGCGACCTAGATTGCATCGTGCAGGTGCAAATGCTGGGAGAAGGTTTTGACCACCCGAAGCTCAGCGTGGCCGCAATCTTCAGGCCGTTCCGAACACTCGCGCCTTACATACAGTTCGTGGGTCGCATTTTGCGGGCCATTGTTCAGAACAGCCCCGGACATCCCGACAACTACGGTCACGTTGTAACCCACGCGGGCATGAATTTGGATGAACGCTTACGGGAGTTCAAGCTGTTCGAGAGCGACGACCAAAAATTTTGGGAAGAAGTCATCAGCGGCAAAGAACCGGAACCGCCTGCGGAAGTGATGAGCGGCCAGGCACGGATGAAGCTGTCAGAGTCGGCTGTCGTGAACTATGAAATTGTTGATGACCTGATCGAAGAACAATTTACGTCCGCCGAACAGGAGGACCTGATTCAGGAGCTGAAGGAAAAGCTTGAGCTTCTTGGACTGGACCCGGATAAGGCGGAAGAACTCGTTCTGCAACGCTCAGAAAACAAGAAGTCCCGTGCGGCGCAGCCATACCAGGTCCTGCCTCAGCGTGAATGGGAAATGAGGAAGAAGGGCCTGAACGAACAGGTCAACCGGGCTGCCAACCTGCTCATAAACCGGCTTGAGGTTTCCCGCGCTGGCCGTGAAATCGTCAATAGCGGTGTTGCTGCGACGAACAACTTTGTCGCATGCGTGACCCTGATAAACAAAGAGCTGAAAAAGAGATACCCGAAGGACCGAAAAGACTGGAGCACGGAAGAATTCGAAAAGGCGTTGGGTGAATTGGAAGATGTGCTTAACACACTAACAAGAAGGTTCAAGGGGATTTTGAATGGGAAAGCCCAAGGGTAAAACACCATCGCTACTTAGCATGTCAACAGGCAAGCCGGAGGTACATTCTTGCGGAAAGCTCACGCCGTGTGACCGCTGCGAAGAAGGGATTGCCAAGGGTGAGACTTGTTTCCGGATTCCAAAGATGAAGAGCGGGTTTACAAACCGCCCTATCTTCTGCGTCGGATGCACTTCCGACATCATCATACAGACAAAGGCTGACATCGTATCCGTCGAAGCTGTCTTAACTCAACACCTGCAGCAGAAATGATAAAGTCACTCTCGATACTGGGCCTTCGCGGTTTTGAAACAAAGCAGACGCTGGAATTCGCTATCCCGAACGGTGAGCCAGGCAGCGGGCTTACCGTGCTTGTTGGTGCTAACAATGCAGGGAAATCCACCGCCATTGAAGCATTGCGTGCGTTGGCTACAAATCAAAATATCAGCATCTCCCGTGGGAAGCGGAATGAGAAGGCAGGCGACCAAGTTGAGATCACTGCGAACTCACTTACAGGCGAGACTTTTACGCTAAAGTCGAATTACCCGGGCACGAGTGAAACACAACGAAGCGAGCGTGTTCCTCAGTGGGCAAAGGCTCTTGCCGTTCCTTCCCGCAGAGCATTTTCCCCTTATTTCGGTAAGAACGAATTGAACCGCGAGACCTACAGGGATCAGCAGGGATTGCCCGCAGCACGAGAAACGGCGAGCAGCAATTTCAGCAGCAGATTGTTTGAAGTCGCCAAAAACCCACGTGAATTTAACAAGATTCTTGGGCGTGTAATCGAGCCCGTTCCTACATGGACAATTGACCTAGAGGAAACCGGAAACTACTTCGTAAAAATAAAGGTTGGCGATGCAACACACAGCAGTGAAGGAGCCGGGGAAGGATTCGTTAGTCTTCTCTTTATTGTTGACGCACTTCACGCCATGTCCAATCCCGAGATGGTTGCCATCGACGAGCCAGAACTTTCACTCTATCCTGCGGTTCAGCGTCGCCTTGCATCCTTGATCTCCGAGTATGCTGCAAACAACCAGATATTGATCGCAACGCACTCTCCTTATTTCGTCGATATTGAGGCGCTCGGTGCAGGCGGACGGTTTGTCAGGGTATTTCGGAGAGACCAAGGCACCGAGTTTGCACAGCTTAGCCCGGAAACGGCGCTCCGCCTCCATAAGACGTCCCTTGATATGAACAATCCTCATATATTGGGCCTCAATGCGCGAGAGGTGTTTTTTCTGGAGGACAAAGTCGTGATTGTCGAAGGTCAGGAAGACGTGATGTTCTACGGCACAGCGCTTGACGACATTAAACAGGAGCTACAAGGAACGATTTTCGGATGGGGCGCAGGCGGGGCTGACAAAATAGAACTTATTGCAACGGTCTTAAGCGAACTTCGCTTCAAAAAGGTTGTCGGCTTGGTTGACGCAAACAAAGCTGACTTACTTCCTGCGCTTAGGAGGCAATTCGAGGACTATCATTTCGACGCCATTCCTGCCGATGATGTCAGGACAAAGCCAGCGGCTAAGGCACGCGAGGCTCGAGCTGGTCTGTTAGATGATAGAAACGAAATCGTAAGGCCGGAATACCGTGACTCCTTTTCGGGAGTCATAGAGACTGTAAACAAGTATTTCTCAGCGTAGGCAAGAACGCCTCGCGGGCTTGATGCCCGCGATCGTGCTCTAGGGCGTTGCCCCGGAGCCGCCGTTTCGGCGTCTCCGCCCGTCCGGGTAACGATCCCTGGCGCAAAAGTAAGCGGCCCCTTCGGCCCATCTGTCAAGGCAACCCTTCGGGCTGCAATCGCGGGACCGTGACTCGCCCGCATAGGCGGGCTGCGTCCGCACCAGATCCCCGCGATTTCCGGCCTTGACGGATTTCCCCGCTTTGTTGTTCGCACCCGCCGGGGTGCATGCGCACCCCGCTTTCCAATTTGAGGCAGGGAGCAATGATGAAAACAACAAACCGAAAGGCCATGTCCGATGATCCCGCACAACCGCATCCTAGAGGGAGACTGCACCCAGCTTTTAAAATCTTTGCCTAATAACAGTGTTGATCTCGTTATCACTGATCCGCCCTATCTGGTGAATTACCGGGACCGGGATGGGCGGCGCATTCTCAACGACGACAACCCCGCAAATGTTCTCGCGGCGTTTTCGGAACTCTATCGCGTTCTCAAACAGGATACGCTTTGCGTCTCGTTCTATGGCTGGGGTTCTGCGGGAGCTTTTCTCAACGCATGGACCGAGGCCGGATTTAAGCCGGTCGATCATCTGGTCTGGTGCAAGAATTACGCCTCCAGTACGGGATTTTTTGACCGCCATCATGGGCAAGCCTATGTGTTGGCCAAAGGCAGGCCGCCCAAACCGCAATCGTGTCTGGCGGATGTGCGGCCATGGCGGTACAGCGGCAATAAATGTCATCCGACAGAAAAGGCTGTCAGCGTCACACAGCCGCTTATCGAGACGCTTTCAAACGTCGGTGATGTTGTGCTCGATCCGTTCGCGGGATCAGGCAGCACATGCGTTGCCGCTGCGCTCTCGGGC
>DAISJE010000257.1:0-6817 GCA_036821665.1 Bryobacteraceae bacterium
AGCACCTTCCCACAGAAAGTGGACAAGGGTCCAGCCCACGGCTTCCGCAAGCTGCGTCTTAACTAGAAGGTCAAGTGCTCTCATTTCGCCCCCTTGGCGTACTCGTCCACCAGTTTGCGGATCTCGGCGAGTTCGGATTTGGTCGTCTTCCTGGCCGAAAGAGCACCGATGAGCAGCGTCTTGGCGGAACCGCTGAATGCGCGTTCAAGCAGATGGCCGGCTAATTGTTGCTGCGTCCATTCCCGCGGACGGGCGGTTTTGTAAACATGCGCGCGCTGCTTCTCATCGCGGACAAGAAGACCCTTATCCGCCATAATCTGCATGAATTTAAGAATGGTGCTGTATTGAGCCGGTCGCCGGTCGCTGATCAGTTGGTAGACTTGCCTAACCGTCGCAGGACCGGTGCCCCACAAAACGCTTAAGATTTCGAGTTCTGCATCCGTAGGCCGCGGTGGATCCGTCTTACCTGTCATCTAGGAAGACATTACTAGTAAATGTTTCCTATGTCAAGAAGAAATGTTCAATAAAATTGCCGCGGCATCGAGTCCGTCGAAGCCCGGCCACTCCACTAGGTCTTCGAGCCCTGCCGGCTACTCCCATTACGGGCTCCAGCAACGAGAGCACGAAGCTGGCTTTACCCTCCAACGGGACGAACCGGTAGGTTTCGTGTACGCCGGTCGATGGAACCGAATTGGGCCCGGTATGTGAGGTGATGATGCCTTCTGTCGCGAATGTCTGGTGATCGGAGATAGCGGTAAGGCTGATCGCCGGAAGTAGAAGGCTAAAAGAAGTGGAACCCGCGTCCACGGTTAGTTGTGTAGTCACGGTGATTAAGGTTCCGATTTCCGAGTTAAGCGTGCGGATTTGCGACCCTGCAAAGTGCCTGATCGGGCCACCGGGTCCCTGTTTGAGATTTAAACTTGGCTGGCCAATGAAATTCGAAGTCTCGTAGTCAACCTTGATTGTTCCGTCGCTATTTTCCAAAACGTACCTATTCGGTCTGATGTTCGCCATACGTGTGTCCTCTCTGTTGGTTGCACGTCTCAGAGGTTTCAAATCCGAACGCCTCTAAAAGCCGGTGCCGTATGAGCATCTAGTGAACCGTCCGGGAATAGCGTTTCAGTCGGGACATCTCCTAGGCGGCGCCATTTGGCCCTGCGTCCCCCCGATGCTCTTCTCGAGAAATCGCGGCGCGGCGTCCTTGAAGAATGGTGAAAGCCGCCGTCAGACTGTTTTCTCCAGATCTCTGGCAATCGGGTTGGCGAACTCACCGGCTGCGCTCGGCCTTTTCGCCGGATCGAACTCCAGTGATCGTGCGATCAACTCGATTGATTCGTCTGAAAACCGCACCGGCAGGTTCCCAAGTACTTCCCGAACTCTTGCGGAGAGGTCGAGCGCTGCGTTCGGTAAAAGGACGGATAAGCGGCTGCCCGTCAGCATCTCAAGGATCACCTTTGTCAGGCTATAGATGTCACTCGAAGGCTGGGCGTAGCCGACTGCCTGCTCGGGAGCCATGTAGTCAAACGTGCCGGCCGCGCGAGAGAGTCCGTGCAGTGCTTCATCGGCATTTTTGACAATTGCGATTGAAAAATCAATCAACACCGCTTGTTCGTGGGATCCGCCGGAATCCCGTACAAGGATGTTTTCGGGCTTGACGTCGCGATGGCAAATCTCTTTCTGATGAATCGCGTCGAGCGCGCTCGCAAGTTGGCGCAAAATCCGTGCCGCTCGTACGGGCGTCAAAGGTCCTCGTGACAGAATTTCGCGCAGGCTCTCTCCATCCACGAATTCCATAACCAGGTACGGGGCGCCGGAAACGGTGATCCCTTTTGCGTAAATGGAGACCACATTCGGATGCCGGATCTGCCGAAGAGCCGCAACCTCTCGCTCAAAACTCCGCGCGAGACTGGCCTTGTCTTTGATCTCGCTGCGAAAAATCTTGACCGCGCAGGGCCGCTCCTGAGCGTGATCGTATGCCGCCATGACATTCGCGAAACCGCCGCGCGCCAGTAGTTCGCGCACCTCATACCGGCCATCCAAAAGCGTCCCCGTGAGTTCGCGAATCTCCGGCAGCAGCGCGCCCATTCGCCAGTGCGCAAGGTCCGGCAGAAGTTTTGCGCGATCGATTCGCCGCCGCTGTTCCAGCCAATAACCTCCGCTTACCAGCAGAATCATCGTCATTGCGTAGCCCATCAGAAACGGCTCAGCAAGCCAATTCGGGCGCAGCACCGTGAATGACTGCTTCACGGTTCGGGACCAGGGTCCGGTAAAAACTCGGCCCTGCACCTCCAGCGTGTGGGCACCCGACGATGGCTGTCCCAGGGCAATGTTAAGCGCACTGCTCTCGCGCCAGGCCGGTTGTTCCGGCAATATCCGATAACGCAGCCGCAGCCCATTGCGGCGGTCGAACTGTAATGAGCCGATATACGCGGTTACTGCCGATCCGTGTGGCAGCTTATCGACTGCTTCGGCCAGCCTCGCTACGCCGCCGTTCCAGGAGAACGCGGAGATGAAAACTTGCGGCGCAAACTCGGGCTTCGTCAGATCGGCTGGGGGAAAATAATGTGCCAGGTCATTATCGGCACCCCACCAGACTGATCCGTCCGAATCGGCAAAATAGCTGCCCGAGTTGATTCCGTTCGCGGGAAACCCATCGGACTCATCTAATTTCAGCCACTCGCCCTTTTCTGCCTCTTCCGGATCTGCAACGTAGATACCGAGATCTCCGGCACGCCACAGCCTACCACTCTTGTCGGCATCAAAAGTATCGCCGCCGGGCTCGGGCACTCGATTTCGTAAGCCGTACTGTCGCACCACAACGCTACCCGCACTATTTATTCTTATGAGCGCAAAATCGTGTACATCGAAGTATGTGTACCAGATGTCGCCATTCACTAGCGCTGCAAATCCCCAACAACCGTTGACCAGCAGGCCATCTCGAGTAGTAATTGTGCGCCAGTGCCCGCCTTGGTCTCTGACCAGTAGACCCCCGTTGTAGCAGGCCCATAACTTATGAGTCTGCCTTTGAAATTCAACAGCTAAGACATTCCCCGGCTGCTGACCCTCGAATGAGTGTGCTTGAAATGTAAGAGTACTTCCTTCGCGGACAAGGCGGCCCAGTGAAGATCCACCTCCTAGCCAAATCTCATGATCCGCCGTTTCTGCGAGCCGCATGCCACGCTTGGGTTGATCCCTTTCCGTGTGTGCGATCACCCGGCCAGTTGTTGTCAACTGTACGGCGCCACCGGGATCCAGCGCTGCCCACAAGGTGCCATCTTCACTACTCAGAAGGCTGGTGACCGTGCCTGTCTGGAAACCTGCTAGCCGCTCCCATCGCCGACGGCTTTTATCCGAGACGGCAATTTCCCGATTAACCCCGAAATAGATTTTCTTCCCGTTCCGCGTGATAGCCCAAGGTGCGCTGTTCACCCCCTCGCGCGCCGTCCAAAATTCGATCCGGAAGGGCGCACTAAGCCGATAGAGCCCTTTCGGGCTACCGAGCCAGAGAGTGCCATCTTTCGCCTTAATGGCATCTTGCAGAGCGGGCAAGCCATTCGCAACAGTTGCAATGCGAAAGGCACCTGGGCGCCCTAAGGCAAGTAAATTATCACCCCACAGAACCATGTCTCCGTCTGATGCTTCGTGAAGGTTTGCGTGTAGTACGGCCCCAGTGAACGGAGCAGCACGCCACCCATCGCCGCAATCAAACCGCGCCGCACCATCCGAACCACTCCATATGCAGCCCGTGCTGTCACGCAATATTTTCAGTCGAGAGATACCGGGCGCGCCCCGGCGCGCTACGTGATGTCGTATTGCAATTTGCATTCCCGGGCGCCAAGTTAGGACGTCCGCCAGAAGAATCTCATTCCAGCCCTGCCGCGGCCAGGGAAATAAAAGCATTCCCGACCGATCCAAGGTGAGTGGCCCTGGCGAATCGAGATGGGCCAACGTTTGAGTCTCCCATCGCTTTCCGCTCCGCTGAATTCTGACGAGCGATGTCTGGAGCGGAATGCCGCGTCCCGGCGGACCCACGGTGGCAACAATCACGTCGGGCTCTGCCGCAATTATGCTTACTGCGACGCCATTGCTTACTTGCTCGGTGCGACTTCGCGAAAACCGGTACACACCGGTCTCCGCGCCAATCCAGATTGTGCCGCTGCTATCCTCCGCCACATCATATGTGTCCACTGCGGGAAAACCGTAATCACGCAGAAAGAAAAAGCGGCTCCCGTCAAAGCAGGCCAAGTCTGTTCCGCCTAGCCAGAGGCGTCCACGCGAGTCCTGAAAGATAGTCTTGATATTCTTAGGCGCGCCAGGTATCGGAATGAATGGATACTGCTGGCCCAAGGCACTGTTAGCGCAAAAGCCGAAGAATAGACATACAAGCAATGGCGTCAGCCCCGCGCCTAACCACCTCACCCATGAGCGCCGTTTGCGTTTAGGCTGATCTTCAGCCATTTCATTCCTCGTTCCCATCTCGACCGCACTTGGCGAACAGTCAATTTAGTGCTTTCGGAAATCTCCTGCAATGTGAAACCGGCGAAGTAATGCATGTCGACGATGCGAGCTGCATCGGAGTCTTCCGTTTCCAGGCGCTCCATCAAAATCCCGATCTCTACAATCTGCCTCGTATCTGCTGCGATATTGTCCGGCGCTAGCTCATCTAACGAGAGGATCTCCTCGCCACGCCGCTGGGATAATCTGCTGCGGGCCAAATCGACCAGCACGCGCCTCATCGCCAAACTCGCAATCGCGTAAAAATGACCGCGATCGCGGATCTGCCATTTTGCTTTCGAAATATTTCGCAGCCAGATCTCTTGAATCAGTTCTGTCGCCGAAATGGGAGCATAACGTTCCTTATTCACCTCCCGAACAGCGATCTCGTGCAATTTCGGCAAAATCTGCCGGAGGAGATCTTCCGCTTCCGTGCGGTTGCCTTGTAAAAATACCTGTAACTGCTCAGTAAGAGAGCTCTCGGTCTCCATCACGCTCACTGCTTGTTAACTCGTCGATAAATTGTTGCGGACGCAGCCGCGCTTTTTGTACGCAATTACGCATAACAACATAGGAATCCGATCGAGAATTCATTTTTTGCAATCGCAAGATTATCAGAATTCCGCATCGGTGTCAGGAGGGAGATCAAATATGTCCGCTTTTAGATTTGCGAAAGTCACCGGGTTGCTGCTGCTGTCAAGTGCTGTTGGTTTTGCACAAGCAAGCATTGCCGGACACGGATATGGAAACCTGCCCGTGACCTTTGAGGCCAATCAGGGTCAGACGGACGCGCAGGTGCATTTCCTCGCGCGTGGCAGTGGCTATTCGCTATTTCTTACCGGTTCAAAAGCCGTTTTGGCGCTGCGCCATTCGGATGTTCTCACCATGACATTCGGCGGAGCCGTTCTGCATCCGCGCGTCATCGGAGTGGAGCCGTTGCCCGGCAAGGCGAATTATTTTATTGGCAACGATCCCGCAAAGTGGCATAGCAATGTGCCGACGTACTCGAAGGTAAAGTACGCCGGCGTGTATCCGGGCGTGGATCTTATGTTTTATGGCAGGCAGGGCCGCTTGGAATACGACTTTATCGTTGCGCCGCATGCCGATCCGAATCGCATCGCAGTTTGCTTTTCCGGGACGCGCAAGCTCCGGTTGAATAAGCAGGGAGACCTCGTCGCTGTAATGAAGAACGGTCAGATTATTTTCCACAAACCCGTGATCTATCAGGAAGCGGGCCACAAACGTCTGCCGGTTCGGGGCGGATTTGAGCTCGTTACCGAAAACACAGCGCGATTCTCACTCGGTCGTTATGATCACGCACGTAGCTTGGTGATTGATCCAACTCTGGCCTATTCGACCTATCTGGGCGGAAACGGCTATCACGTCCCCGCGGGTCAGGATTGCTGCGGCGATTATGGAAACGCCGTGGCGGTGGATTCTTCCGGTAACGCCTACATAACCGGCATGACGGGTTCAAGCAACTTCCCCACCAGCCATGATGCCTTTCAGCCGAGTAATAACGCTCAGGATAGCCCCGGAAATGCATTCGTCACAAAGCTCAATGCCGAAGGGACTGATATTGTTTACTCCACTTATCTTGGCGGGATGGGCGATCGTTTTTATCACGACGCAGGAAAAGCCATCGCGGTCGGTGTGAAGGGAGCGACCTATGTAACAGGGTTTACCGGATCCCCGGACTTCCCCGTAACGCCGGGCGCGTTTCAGAAATCGAAAACAATTGCCGTACGAAATGCCTTTGTAACCAAGTTGAGTCCGGATGGATCGAAGCTCCTCTACTCCACTTATCTGGGTGGCACCGGATTCAATACTGGAGCGAGCTTTGATGGCGACATAGGAACTGGCATTGCCGTAAATAACTCAGGTAATGCCTATGTTAGTGGGACGACGTTCTCCAAAGACTTCCCTGTTACTTCCAGAGCTTTTCAACGTGTCAACCACGCCGCAGCGATCAATGGATCGAATATCTTCGTAACGGAACTCAACACTTCGGGTACGGGCTTGGCCTATTCGACTTATCTGGGCGGCCATGGCGTCAACGAGAGCGCAGGAGCCGATTACGGAACCGGAATAGCCCTCGATCTGGCGGGTGATGCTTATGTGACCGGATATGCGCACTCGAGGGACTTTCCGGTCACACCCGATGCATTCCAGAAAGTCAATCGTGCTCACAACAGTATTAATGGGACGGCAACATACGACACAAACGCATTCATCACCAAACTCAACCCGACCGGAACCGCCTTGGTATATTCCACCTATCTCGGCGGCAGCGGCGGTGCAGTTTATGGCGACCAGGCTTCCG
>DAISJE010000258.1:0-6814 GCA_036821665.1 Bryobacteraceae bacterium
GGAACCCGGCGAAGTAAGGCTGGTCCTCGAATTCGAAAGCCCAGGTAAGCACACCCGCCAGATTGGCACCCTCGCGAGCGGCAAGTTTTAGGATTTGGTTTAGCGCTTCGGCCTCGTAGACAGCATAGAGCGCTCCATTGCGATATGCGTTTTGTGGATGCGTTTGCGCGGAGCAGGCAGCGCAGCCTTCGGGATCGGATTCGCTCAGGAAGACAGGCAGGCTTCGAAATTGACTGAATGTGTGAATGATGCCAAATCCGGTCTCTACGTCTTTCAATTGCTGGGACAAGCCCATATGTATGCGGCCGTCTACAACTTCAGGCCGGCCCTTGGCGTGAAAGCTTATGAAATCGAGGGGTGCGTGATTAGCTGAACAATGCTCGAGAAACTGGCGCAGGAACGCCGCTGCTTTCGGATTCCCAGGTCCGGTTGAAGCCGGTCCGCCAATGCGAGCTGTGGGCAGAGCGCGCTTCACCGCAGCGGCAGTGTGGTCATAAAGCTCGTCGTATTGCTTGGGCGTTCCGTGCCAATAAAAAATATCCGGCTCATTCCAGACCTCCCAATACCAGGACTCCACTTCAGGCTGGCCGTATCGTTGGACACAGTGCCGCACCCATTGATAGATAAGCTGGTCCCACTTCGCGTAGTTGTTCGGCGGATAGGACCAGCCGGTGTCGAGTGGGCCTTTGGGCCAATCATGCCGGTACGGTTGCGGATGGGTTGAGAGCGCTTCCGGCATGAACCCGATCTCAACGAAAGGTTTTGCGCCGGCCGCTAGGTACGTATCGAAGATCTTATCGATGATTGTCCAGTTGTAGACCGGCTTGCCGGTCGCATCCTCGGTGTAAGCGTTGGTCGAGCTCCATTTGAGCGCCGGAATGCCGTTACCACTAGTGAGCAGATTGTGAGCGCGGATGTAAACGGGAGTGCGGCTCAGATCGGACAATTCGCGAATCAGCTTGCGGCCGTTTGCCGTATACGTGTAGTTTGCTTCGTCGTACCCGAAGTAAGTCCAGATTGGATTGAACGGGCCAATTTTCGCGTTTGCCGCGACGTGAATGACGACAAGGGCGAGAAGAGGCGCGATCATTGCTCAGGTGGTTGACCGTAATAGGCTTTCGGTCCGTGCTTTCGCAAAAAGTGTTTGTCGCGCAAAGTTTCAGAAATCGAGGCTGCGTCCGCGCGAATGCTGACGGTCAGATATGCCATATGCGCGAGTTCCTCGAGTATGGCGGCGTTGTGCGCGGCTTCGGTAACCGATTTACCCCAGCAGAAAGGCGCGTGACCGGCCACCAGAACCGCAGGCATGGCGAGCGGGTCCAGATTCACAAACCGCTCCGCGATCACTTCGCCGGTATTCCATTCGTAGTCAGCCTCAATCTCCTGCGGCCTCATGAGGCGGGTGGTTGGAATGGCGCCGCGAAAATAATCGGCATGCGTGGTCCCTAAACAAGGAATTTCTGCACCCGACTGCGCCCAGGCTGTTGCGTAGCGGGAATGCGTGTGAACAACGCCGCCGATTCCTTCGAAGGCACGATACAAGGCAACGTGAGTAGGGAGATCCGAGGATGGCCGGAGGTTTCCTTCAACGATTTTGCCTTTGAGATCCGTGACAACGAGATCGTCGGAAGTGAGGCGATCGTAGGGCACGCCGCTCGGCTTGATGACGATCCGTTCATTTGCATAATCGCAGCCGCTGGCATTACCAAAAGTGAAGATCACCAAACCGCGCCGGACCAATTCCAGATTGGCTTCCAGTACCTCCTCACGCAAAGCTCGCAAGTTCATTGGACGACCTCACTGCGCTGCCGTGCGCGAGTGGCGATATTGCGCAGTTCGGGAAGAACATCGCCGATACTAACTGGCTTCGCCTTCCGGCTGCCCAGGGCGAAATACAGACGGCGGTACAAAGCGTATAGCGCGTCGTAGATGGCGACGCTTTCGGGTTCGGGAGTAAAGACCCGATGCGACGGGCAGAGCACGTTCTGGGCGTCTTCAATCGACGGAAATGCTTTGGCGGCGAGGAACGCAAAGATGGCGGACCCGAGGCTGGTTACGTTGCCCTGTGGAACCAGGATGGGCTTATTCAGAACATTCGCGTAGACCTGGTTCAAGAGTTCATTCTTTTGAGGGATGCCGCCGCCGTTGATGATGCGCTTGACGGCGACGCCATGCTCCTCCATCCGTTCGAGGATGACCCGCGTGTGGAAGGCGGTGCCTTCGATGGCAGCGAAGAGTTCATCGGCCGGAGTGCTGGTGAGATGCCATCCGAGGGTGACGCCGCCGAGTTCCGGATTTACCAGTACCGTGCGATCGCCATTGTCCCAGCTCATGCGCAGCAATCCGGTCTGGCCGGCACTGTAGCTGTTGATCTCTCCCGACAAGGCAGCGACGGAAGAACCGGCGCGACGGGCGATCGCTTCAAAAATATCGCCGACGGCGGACAGCCCGGCTTCGATCCCGGTAAGCTTCGGATCGACGGAGCCCGGCACGACGCCGCACACGCCGGGAACCAAAGTTGTGCGGTCACTCAAACCGACAATGCAGGTAGAAGTTCCGATTACGTTTACAACATCGCCAAGGCGGACACCCGCGCCGATTGCATCCCAGTGCGCGTCGAACGCGCCGACGGGAATTGGAATACCGGCTCGCAGCCCCAACTTTTCCGCCCATTCGGAACAGAGCGTTCCGGCCAGCGCATCGGAGGTAAGATAGCGCCCCCCGAGTTTCGCGCGCACGCCCTTTAGCAGCGGATCGACGGAGACGAGGAAGTCTTCGCACGGAAGGCCGCCGAGCGATTCGTTGTACATCCACTTATGGCCCATGGCGCAGACGCTGCGCGGTGCTTGCGCCACATCGTGAATTCCGCAGAGCGCAGTGGCGACATAATCGCAGTGTTCGAATGCGGAAACCAGGCGGTCACGTTTTGCGGGATTGTGGCGCAACCAGTGTAAGAGCTTCGAGAAGCCCCATTCGGATGAGTAGACGCCACCGCACCAATCGATGGCTTTCATTCCCGTCTCGTGCGCTTTAGCGGTAATCTCCGCGGCTTCGCGCCAGGAGCGATGGTCGCACCAGAGATAATACTCGTCGAGCGGCTCTAGATTTTCACCAACTGGAATGACGCTCGATCCAGTTGTATCGAGCGCGAGAGCGGCAATCGCGGAACCATCCACGCCGGCTTGCTCCAAAGCCTTCCGCATCGCCTGGGCCAGCGCGTTCATGTGATCGGCGTGGCTCTGTGTGGCGTAGTCCGGATCACTGCGTTTCCGATGGAGTGGATATTCGGCAACACCTTCGCCGAGCCGGCCGCGTTCCCTTTCAAAAATGGAGACACGAACACTGAGAGTGCCGAAATCCACTCCCGCGGCAAACGTGCTCATGCTTTATGCCAGTAGACTTCCCAGCCCAGATATTTTGTAGCAGCCTCATAGACGATTGCCGACGTATGGGCCAGATTCGCTGCGGTGTGATGCTCGAATCCCTGTTCGCAGATGTAATGAAGCAGATCCTGCATGCGAGGTATCTCGACCACGCCCGCGCCGCCGAAGGTATGTAAAGGATCGTCGGTGAAGCGACCGTCTCCCAAATAACCGCGGATCCTGCCCTCGCGATCCCGGGTCGAGAAGCGCGCATAGGTCATGGGCGAGGCTTTCACTTTGCCCACCACAGTACCGAACGTATTCAGCTTTCCGACCGTGCCCGCGATGATGGCTTGATAATCCATCTTCATCTCTTGGAAGAAATGCTTGGGGAGATTGGCGCAATGGAAACAGACGGCTTTGTTCGGATCTTCGCCGTAGTTGTTGTTCCAATCGAGCAGAGCGCTGGGCGTCTCGGAAGCCAGCCGTAAGGCATGCATGCTGACGACGCCCGCGATATCCACTTCGCAGGCGCTCGACATCAGATTGTTGCTCATCATGCTCATGACGGTGCACGGGACCACGCCGAAGTACTCTTCGAGCGCAGTCCAACACTGCACCGCGCTGATTTCCAATTCGTTGTCGTGCATCCAGCCGTCGATGACCGCACCAAGTTTCGCCATTTTCAGTAGGGACGAATCGGGTACTTCGCCGGTGTGGACGTAAGCTTTCATGTCGGCGAGCTTTTTCTGCGCGGCGGGATCGTCGGCATTCATGCGCTGGATGCGCCCGAGAATTTCCGAGAGATCGATGGTGATCACCGAAATGCCGCTAGCTTCGAGAAGTTTTTCGCTATAGCGGACCGTATTGAAAGCAGCGGGACGTGCGCCGATGGAACCCACGCGCAGCCGCCGCAGACCGCGGGCGACCCGGCAGACGCCGAGAAACCAATCCAGATCCTTTTTGAATTGATCCGAATCGGGGGCCTCGGTGTGAAGCGTCGTGAGCGAATAGGGAATGCCGTACTGCATGAGGTTATTGCAGGCCGACATTTTGCCGCAGAAGCTATCGCGGCGGTCGCTGATGGTCATTTTGCCGGGCGTGTCCGGCGTGGCCTGTATCAGTACGGGAACATTCAGATCAGAGAGCCGCAGTGTGTCGGCGATGGCGCGCTCGTCGCCGAAGTTCGGCAGAGACACAATAATGCCGTCTACAGTGTCGCGATGCTTCTTAAAAAGGTCCGCACAGCGCCGGGCTTCCTGGAATGTTTCCACTGCGCCGGCCTGCGATTCCTCGGGTGTCAAGGCGATAACTTCGATGCCGGCATTCTTCAGCACGCGAAGCATGTCTTCGCGTCCGGTGGCGCATAAATGAGCGGGAAAGAACCCGCGATTTCCGATGATGAGCCCGAGCTTGGCGGGCCTTTTTGAGTCTGCCATTTACTTTTTCCCTGGAAAAAATCGAATGAAGTAGACCAGTCCGACGGCTAGCAGAACCGCGCCCCACCAGATACTCGCGTGCAGACTGGCGAGGACGGGCGGATTCGCCGGAGGGGACCACAATTCATAGATACCGGCTACCGTGATGATCACACCGTAAGTGGTGAGGAGGGTGCCGATGAAGAACCAAATGGAAAGTGAACCGTGACCGCCGTGCATGTTTGCCTACCAGAAGATGACGTTTAGGATGATAAAAATCACGCAGACAATTCCAGCCCAAAAAATGGGCCGTTGATAGAGCGGAAGATGTCCTTCCGCCGGCAGCTCTGTTGCGCCGTAAACAAGACCCGTAAGCTCCGCCTCCGGCTTGGGCCTGGTCATCAGACTGACGACGACCGTAACGATAACGCAAATAATCCACGACCACAGCGCCCGGTACATGTTTTCCGCCATATCTTTGGCGTCCGAAGATAGGGCGATATAACGCAAGGCGGAGTGATCGAGCTCGACCCAGAGAAACATGCCGATGGACGACAATGTTCCGGCAAGCAAGCCCCAAAATCCAGCGGCCGGCGTAGCCCGCTTCCACAGCATCCCCAGGAGTACAGTTCCAAAGAGCGGAGCGATGAAGATGCTAAATAGCGCTTGGACGTAATCCATGATGCTGAGGAATTGCATGACCAGATACGCCGTGCCGATGCTGACCAGGACGCCGAGGATGGTACACCAGCGGCCCATTGACAGGTAGTGCTTGTCGGATGCTCCTTTTCGGATGAACGCGCGGTAGATGTCGTAGGTCCAGACGGTCGCGAATGCGCTCACATTGCCGGCCATGCCCGACATGAATCCAGCGATCAGCGCTGTGATTCCTAAACCCAACAGGCCCGGGCCGCAGTAGCGCGCGAGCATCAACGGAAGTACTTCGTTGTAGGTGTGCATCCCGGGTCCTGCTTGCGATTCGCCGACAAGCTTGTACGGAAGCACCGCAAGACCCAGCAGCCCGGGCAAAATCACGATGAACGGCAGGGCCATCTTGAAGAAAGATCCAATGATGGGCGCCATTTTCGCGCTGCGAAGGTCTCGCGCCGATAAAACGCGCTGTACAACCAGAAAGTCGGTCGTCCAATAGCCGAACGAGATGACAAACCCGAGGCCGAAAACAATTCCAGTCCACTGAATGCCCATCGGATTGCTTGTGAAAGAGCCTAAGCCCGCCCAAAGATGCGTGAAATCCTGGCCTGGAAAACGATGAACGATCCGTTCGACCATGCCATGCCACCCGCCTGTTTCGGTCAAGCCGATGATGGGAATGAGCAGCGCACCCAGCCAGATTAGGAAGAACTGCAGGACTTCGTTGAAGATCGCCGAGAGCAGGCCGCCGAGCACGACGTAAACGGCAACCGTAAGCGAAGAGATCCAGATGCTGAAATGTATATCCCAGCCGAGGATAATCTTCATCACAAGCGCCATGGAGTACATGTTGATGCCGCTCATCAGGATCGTCATGATGGCGAAACAGATTGCGGAGAGCCCGCGCGCGGATTCACCGAAGCGAAGTTGCAGGTAGCCCGGCACCGAGTGCGTTTTGGAGATGTAATAAAACGGCATCATGACGATGCCGAGGAACAGCATGGCCGGAATCGCACCGATCCAATACCAATGCGTGGCAAGAATGCCGTACTGGTAAGCAGAAGCGGCCCAGCCCATCAGCTCCAGCGCTCCCAGATTAGCTGCGACAAAGCTGAGGCCGGCGATCCAGGATGTCATGTCGCGTCCGGCGAGGAAGAAATCTTCACCGGTCTTCGTGAAGCGCTTGAGGTACCAGCCGATGCCCAGCACCATCGCGAAATAGATGACGATGATGGCGATATCGACGGGGCTGAGCGAGAGAAGCTTTTCCGGAGCGGTTACGGCAGCAAAGAGAGCCGGCATACGATCGAATCCAATTGCGGACATATTGAAGGATGCTGAGCAGGACGTCGCTTCAGGAGCATATCATCACGCTGGTTCCGA
>DAISJE010000259.1:0-6803 GCA_036821665.1 Bryobacteraceae bacterium
GTCGAGCAGCAGTTGCTGAGCTTCGAGTCGTGCAACCAGCTCGATACGCTCGGTCGTGACGGCGCCGTGCGCTTTTCGAACCTCTGCGAGGTCCTCGGCCTGCTCACTCAGCATCTGCCGAATTGCAGTGCATTCGGCCTCAACCCGTCCATAGTCGACTTTCGCCTGCGTCAGTGCGTCCTGTTGTCGACCGGCGTGCTCCTGTGCCTCCCGCAGTAGCTTTGTCGCGGCAAGCGATTCCGAGACGAGCCGCCCGTTCTCCTTGTTCAGGTGGGTAATCTCGTTCTGCTTCACGATCATCGTCTCCCGGACCTGGCGCAATTCGGCCTGCAGCTGCTGCACCTGCTGTTCGTGCCGGCGCGCTTCCTGATCGCGCTGCTCCCGCGCGGCTTCGCGGAAGTGTTCGAGGGCATCACGGGCGTGTACAAGCTTCTCTTCGAGCGATCGCCGGAAGCCTTCCTGCTCCGTCATGCGCTCCAGCTGATCGCGCATTTGTTGCCCGAGCCGCTCGCACTCGAGCGCGCGTTGTTGGGCGAGGTCGCGCGTTTCAGCGTGAGCCGCCTGTTCGCGCGACAACGCTGCATTCGTCTCCGCGAGCAGCGCACGCAGCCGCTCGAGTTCTGCGACCAGCTGCCCGCGCTCGGTCGACGCGCGTTGGCGCTCAATAGCCATCGCCGCCTCTTTCGCTTCGACGATTTCTTGCGCATCAGCTTGGAGTTGGGTCGCGAGTTGTCCGACGAGCGTTTGAAGGGGCGCGGACAGCGATTCGACGCTCCGAAGTCGCCCCTCCTGGATTTCCTCCGCCGCCTCGAGCTCCTTCAAGTATTTCTGAATCGTGGACTTCGACCCGGTGTTCTTGAGCTCGATCCGGATCGCGTCGAGCGAAGGGCGCTCGCCCCGTTCCAGCAATGCGTCGCGGGCGTGCTTGACGTTCGTGAGCGTGATGCCGGCGCGCGTTGGGTTGCATAAATTTGTTCTTACCGCTGCCCCGCCAATAGAGCGATTCCGGGATTTTGAGAACAAATTCGCAGAAGGAGGTTTTGCAAGAAATTGTGCTTTTTCCAAGCAATCTTGGCAATTTTGTAACTATTCCCGACTTTTATGCTCCGATCCTGTTGTCCTCGAACGGGTAACCGTATTCAGCGAGACGTTGCTTGTCTAATTTGGGCGGCAAGAGCGGACGAAATGGCGATCGGCTTCGATGTCGGCGACATAGATCGAGAGACTCCAATCGACGGGTGATAGCGATGCCATTCGGCATCGATTTCATAAAATGACCCGGAGAAATTGCGGAGCTCTATATTCAATAAAATTAATATTTCTGAAGAAGAGTGGTGGTCTTTATCAACATCAAGTTGATGTGATAGCGGTCACGCGCCGAGTTCATGCGGATTTGTGGCGATCGACCGTTATTGGTCGAATCGACCGAAAAGGTCGTATATCGAAATTCAGCGTTATTCGGGATTATTTGGTATCGACACGATTTCGGGTTTGAAATTTTTGAAAAATTATCCCCTTCCTCCTACGATCAATTTGTCTTGCAATAGATGTGACAACGACGGTCGCCGGTCCACCGAATACATCGTTACCTCGACAGGCTGGAGAGCAAAATGGCAGATGAGGAATCAGCTGAGCACCCGCTGTTTTCAGAGCGCATCGTGCGAGGACGGTCGATTGATGTGTCTCAATGGGCAACGCCTGATGTCGGTGCGATGACGGACTCGCGTCGAGCACTCTACTTCGCAAGAAAGCGAGCAGTAGAGATGTATCTGGCCAACGCTTCGTCAGAGTCGATCAAGCAAGCGACAGCGCTGAGCGCCAAGCAAGCGTATCGCCTGATCAGCGAGCGTTGCCTGGAGACACATGAGGATGGGCGCGAGTTCGGTTGGCGAGGTTTGATTCCCTACGAGCGAATGAAACCTTACCGCCGGATCCATCGGATTCGGGTAGACAATTATGGTGGGGGCGCAGTTGGGGCGATGCAGACTCTTCTCGATGCGCATCCAGAGCTCAGGGCGGCGTTCGATGCCCGAATTCTGACGATTCCGCGCGCCGGCCAGCTCACCGAAATCAAGCGTGCGAGAACACGCCATCAAAGCTGGTTTCTCGACCAGCTTCGCGTTCTCGGCTATGAAGTGCGAGAGGAATGGCCTTTCAATACAGTTAGCCGTGGGTATTTCTCGATCAGACGGTACGTCGAGAAGGTATTGTTGGCGAATCCCAAGGCCATGGCGCACGAAGCCGGCGGTCCGGACCTGGTCAAGAAACTGGCGACCGGTGATGGGACCAACCGTCCGGTTTCACGGTTTATGCAGCGTGTGGAGATGGACGCACACAAGACCGATGGCCGGTTTTGTGTATTGCTTCCGCAGATTGGCGGTGGCTTTCTGGAGAAGATCGTTCACCGGCTCTGGGTCGTCGTGTTGCTGGAGGTGGTTTCTCGAGCAGTGATCGGCTACTACGTGAGCCTTGCACGAGAAGTATCCAAGGAAGACGTATTGCGGGCAATTAAGTGCGCGCTGACTCCCTGGGAGCCGAAGCCTGTGACGTTTTGCGACGAAGCGTACCTGCCTGGTGCCGGGCTTTTGTCATCATTGGGCCCTGAATATATCGGTCTGTGCTGGGATGAAACCAGTGTGGATGGCGCACTTGCCGGGACATGCCTCCAGGTTGGAGGTGCGCTCCAAGATGTCGTGGGTGCGAAGCTTCTTGAGCCGACGAACTCATTCTCGAAGCGGCGCAGCAAGGACGACAGGCCCTTTATTGAGACTTTCTTTCGGAATTTGGGCGGAAAGGGTTTCCAGCGGCTATCCAACACGACTGGCTCGAAGCCCGAGGGGCGCAAGGGCAGGGATCCCGAAGCGGTAGCGTTGACGAGCCGGTTTCAGTACGAATATGCGGAAGAACTGCTCGATGCTCTGATCGCAAACTACAACGTTCAGCCCCACAGCGGCATCGGCAACCGTACGCCGCTCGAGTATGCAAAATTTCTGTATCGCCATACGGCGTCGGCACTTCGGCATGTCGACGCCACGATGGTCGACTCTATGTTCAGTGTCCGGAAACTATGTACCGTCAGAGGCGGCGCCAGTTCCGGGCGCCGACCTTATGTCGCATTTTTCAACGCGACTTATTCAAACGAAACGCTCGGCGTACGGCACGACCTCGTCGGATCGAAAATTTGGGTCATCGCCCACCATGAAGATGATGCCAGGACTGCAATGGGCGTCACGATGGGCGGTACGCCATTGGGCATCCTGAGGGCGGCTCCGCCGTGGAATGGATTGCCGCATAGCGTGGCCGTTCGCACGGCCATTTGTCAGGCCAACAGGATTGGAAAATTCCAGATTCCTCCGGGGGCGGATCCGGTCGAAGCGCTGGTGCACTATTCCGAATCGCAAGCGGATAAAAAGCTCCCTGTTCATCCCGCCTATCTGGCCGCTCGCCGAATCCTGACAGCGGCCGCGGCGCAATCAGTCGGTGATGTGATGTTGGAAACGGCCCTTGTCCATGCAAGCGAAGTTGTCGATCCGCCAGTTGATTCGCATCAATATAAAGGTCGAGCCGCCGCCAAACCGAACGACACGAAGCCACCTCGCTCCTCCATGCCGCTCCCACCACGCAGAATTGCCTCCACGAGGTCGTGATGACGTTTTCGCTCCCCAAGCGCATTGATCCACGACACTGCGTCGTGACGCAGCAGTACGCGGTTTATACGCCACCGATGAGCGAGATGATTGCCCATATCGGTGACTGGATCGACCAGCAGCGACCAGGCGGCTACCTCTGGGGCGCTTCCCGGCTGGGAAAGACGCGATGCGTCAGATACTTCCTTGCTCGCGTGTTGCGCGAGCGATTCGAAATCGACCTTCCTCTGATTGTATGGATCCGCCCGGCGAACAGTCACGTCAGCGAAGCGGGCTTTTGGCAGAAGCTATTGCATGCTTCACGATTTTCCTTAGTCGATCCGATGAAGTCTGTGAAGCGGGACATCGGGCGGCATTTGTGTTTGCAGCGATTTGTTGCAATCGCCGAGTGGGCGGGACGAAATTATGTGATCTTGCTGATTGATGAGGCGCAGAGCATGACGCTACTCGAATGGCAGTGGCTGATGGGATTGCAGAATGATCTCGATGAAATGGGCTATCTGCTGAGCGTCTTTTCCATCGGTTCTCATCAACTGAACTACAAATTCGACTACTTTGCCAACACAGGGAATGCGCATGTGTCTGCCAGATTCATGGCTGCACACGAACAATGTCACGGCTTGAGGACGATAGATGAGTTGAACTATGTTTTGAACGGCTACGATATCGACTCACGATGGCCGGAGGACAGCGATGTTTCATTCCTCGAATACTTTGCCCCGGAGTGGTTTGCACACGGCAAGCGACTGGCCAACTGCGACGCCGATCTCTGGAGGGCGCTAGAAGAACTCTCGCCCGCTAATGTTCGCCGATTTTGCGAGTTTCCTATGCAGCATGTGGCCAGAACGGTAGAGGCAACACTATTTGAGCTGGCGCGAGGCGGAGACTGGAATGAAGTGACGACGTACGAAAACTGGTTGAAGCGCCTGGCCAGAACAAATTTCTCAGATCACATGCGCATCATTTGCCCGCCATCGTGATATGGAGTACCCCACATTCAACTGGTGGCGTGGATGCGTGAGACGCTACGAGTCTTCGCTCAGTGTGTTTCTGCGGTTTTGCGAGCTCAACCGCATAAGCGTTAAGCGTGCTGAAGGCATTTTGCCGATTCGCCCGCATCAGCCGTATCGATCGCCGGACGAAGAGGCGGAGCGCCTGGCTGGTGTATTGGATGAGCCAATTTCTGTTGTTCGCACAATGTTTCTCCCATGTCTCAATTTGGGTTGCGCCGGAGGCTACAGTCTAACTTTTAATTTGAAAGAGAAATTAAAGGCAGTTATTCGTTTTTGTCCTGAGTGTGCACGGTGTGGCTACCATAGCGTTTTTCATGAAGCCGCATGGCTGGAGATGTGCCCATTTCATGCCATGCCATTGCAAGTTGCCCCGCCTATTGACTATGGTCGAATTCTAGATATGAGAATTTCGGCGATACGGCGCGTTATGCGAGCACACTGTGCAAATTGGCCGCTTGTTACGGCTGGACCGATTGATCGCGGAAATGACAATATCGCCAAATCCATTCTGGACTGGGCCGAGTGCACAAACGCAGCGGGGCGGAGATTTTCTGAAATGGACTTTTTTGTTTTTAATTATAACGCGTCCTACAATCGTTCCTCATTTTTGAGGCGACTAGGGCAACTCTGTGAAATTAGTCCACCCTCGGTTGCAGTAAAAGCGTATATGAAGAATGTGGATGGCGAGTGGAGTAGGGAATATACGATGCTTTCGAACCCGTTGTTTTTTAAATGCTCGAAAGATTATACAAGAACGGTGTTGTCAATATTATTCGATTTTTATGTAAGAACGCAGGCGTTGTCGCCGACCCCGCCGATGTTTGTTGTGCGGTATAGGGATGCGGTAAGAAAATTACGAAATGAGCACGAGATATGTCGTTGTAAATGGGTTGGCGAGACTTCAGCTAATGGCCGGATTTCGTGGCGAATTTGTGGTTCGAGTGGGCGAAAAATCGGGGAGCGATGTCCTTACGAAATCGCGCTTGCAGAGCTGGACGGGCGATGGGGGAATTGGCGAGAAGTTGATGGGGAGCGTCGTGTAAAGCAAGAGATTGGTAGGCTCATTGCTATCGCTCAAGATCTTCGTGATTTCAAACTTGTTAAATTAAAAAGCGATCGAGCGGCGAATCGAGAGGAATATTTTGAGCGATTAAATGATCTATTGGGTAATTATACTTGGGAGGTCGATGCGTCTGTTATCGGTACGTTGGATGCCGCTGCGATATGGCAGATTGACGCGGAGGTGCGGGAGTTAAATTATTGGTTGAGTCGAATTGACGGTGATAGCATGCCGTCGACTTTCGGTGTGTTGGGGGCGAGTGTGCACTTGCAAGAATGCAATGCTGGGATGCGATTGATGCGCTGGATATTTTGGCATCCGTCTTCGGCAATTAAATCGCTTCCGCTTCCGCTTTCGTGAGTGTGATATTAGTGGTTTCTTGGTGCTGTGTTGGGGTTGAGAAAATTCTATCTAAGAATCATATCTTTTAAAGTTATTTGTTGAAATTGAAATATTTGAGATTGTTTTTGTGAATCATGTTCGGCGTGTCTTGTAAATTGCGAAGACTCTAGACTTCGGTATACTATGCAATTTTTGGGAGGATAAGTATGGCAACGTATCAAGAATTGAAAGCGAAGGCCGAGGATCTGCTTCGTCAAGCCGAAGCAGCGCGCGAGGCTGAACTCGAAACGGTGTTGGCAGAGGTGCGCGCACGTGTGGCCGAATACGGTTTGACCGCGGAGCAGATTTTTGGGCGCAAGCGGCGCGCGCAGGGGCGACGTTTGGGCGATGCCGTCGCGCCTAAATATCGGGATCCCAAGACTGGGGCGACTTGGTCCGGCCGCGGTCGTGAGCCTTCGTGGATCAAGGGAAAGCGAAGGGAGCGATTCGCGATCGCAGCGGAACGCCATTGAGGTGGCGTTCGGATGATGAGAGGGTGCCCGCTTATGTTGTTACCGTCAGAGATGCTCGGCGTCGCAGCATGCCATCGCTTCGATAACGGAGAGCAACGCAATCATCTACTTTCTGTCCAATCATGTGTGATCGAGTTGCCGTAGATGCCGACGCAGTGTCGAACGCTGAAGTTGAGCAAGCGGGCAACTGTGGCAAACGATCTGGTCTGCAATAGCACGCGTGCTTGTA
>DAISJE010000260.1:0-5243 GCA_036821665.1 Bryobacteraceae bacterium
CGGCTGAGTTGCCCGAACCCGAGCTAGGTTTTTTATTCTTTCGCGGAGTGCGTAGACATGACCTCCGCGTAGAGGTGCTCCAGTTCAGCAGTCTGCTGACTTAAATCAAAGCGCTTTTGGATCCAGTCGCAAGCCGACCGACTGCCGGCGCGCCAAAACGTATCATCCGATAGATATCGTAGAAGATACTCCGCCAGTAACGCCTGATCGCGCTCAGGTGCGAGTAATCCCGTTTCGCCGTGCCGAACAACCTCGGGAATGCCCGCATGCATGGTGCTGACAACAGGAACGCCCATTGCTTGAGCTTCGGTAAAAACAATTGGAAGCCCTTCGCTATCTCCAGTGCCGGCGGTAACGCTAGGTACGCAAAATACCCTTGCTCGACTAAGCCAATCGCGAACAACGCTGCTGGGCTGGCTACCCAAAAATTGGACTGCGATGCCTTTCGCTTTCCCAAGTATTTCAAGTGACTGGCGCAACGGACCATCGCCTATGACGACGAGTTCTGCCTCCTTCATCCTTTGCTGTACGCGTTCCATGGCTTCGATCAGAAATCGGCAGCCTTTTTTTTCTACAAGCCTGCCAACAAAGAGCACCAGATTTTGCTGCCGTTGTACGCGTGTATCGGGCCTGTAGAATGTCAGATCTACTCCGATGTAATGCACTCGAAGCTTGGATTCCGGAAAGCCCGCCTTAATGGCCCGTTGCCGAATGAAATCTGATATGCAGACAAATAGACCCGCGGTCTTGAAGAGGCGCTTCCTTCGCTTTAAGAAAAGGCGGCCAGTGAAACTTTTGCTGAGGGAGGCTTCCGAAGATGTGACGTCGTATCCGTGCAGCGTTACTATAAGGGGAACATCTAGCACGGATATCAGCGGTAGCGCCGTCGCGCCGTCCGGGGCGAAGTGAGCATGCAGGAGTGCGGGTTTTTTGGCCCTTAGTGCGTTATAGAACGCCGGAGCTTGTCCTGTATGGAGAAATACGCGTCTCCTGATTCTCTCCGCCATACTGTCATCTCTCATGAGCACAACCGCATCTTCCGGGATGACTAGGCTCGTGGAAGCGCGCTGCACGCCCGTGTAGCATGGCTTGAACCGCCTGAGGGCCGCCGCTTGTGACTGGATAAATGTCTCGCTCCGGGGCAGCAGTTCGTAACGAAAAATTAAAGCTGTTCTCATCGCAGATGGCGATCCCTGTTACCAAGTGACGTGCGAAGACGCCGGGAAGGGCAGTCCTCCTACAATTTGGCACACGACGCGTTGTGCAACGCCGTGCGAGTGGCAAAATTATGTATTCAATGAATTCATCTCCTGGCGTGATCCGCAATCGAAAAACAGCGGTAACTGCCATAGTCCCAACCTACAATCGGGCTAAGTACCTCGAGGAGGCTGTATCGAGCATTCTCGATCAGACGTTGGCTCCCACTCAAGTAATAGTGGTTGATGATGGCTCGACAGATAACACTCGTGAAATAATCGCCGGATTCGGAGGAAGCATTGAGTATATTGCGAAGCCGAATGGTGGGAAATCATCCGCATTGAATTTCGTTCTTCCACGTGCGACAGGGGAGTTTGTTTGGATTTTCGACGATGACGATGTAGCCGAGCGGGATAGCTTAGAGAAGCTCGTCCAAGCCTTACGTGAGAACCCGGAGTGCGGATTTGCGTATGGCCATTACGATCTTTTCAAAACGGATGAAGACGGAAGAATTCGCCGCATCCCCGTGAGCTTTCCTTCTGTGAACGGCAGGAATCTGTATTTGGCGCTAATGGAGCGCTCTTTCATTCTCCAGCAAGGATTGCTCGTAAGAAAGTCTTGTTACGACGAGGTCGGGAATTTCGACGAGTCGCTAATTCGATCGCAAGACTTAGATATGATATTACGGCTGGCACGCCGCTATCGTGGAACAAGAGTTCCCGAGATACTCTTTCATCAGCGCCAACACTCAGGTATCAGAGGATCGAAATCAAATCCGGTTTCAGCAAACCGCGCGGTAGAGGGCTGGGTATCGAGCGATCGTAAAATTATTGGCGGAATCTACGCAACGCATGATCTGCGGGCCTTTCTGCCGTTGGAATGTGAGGAGCGGGAATTGCCGGCGGAGAAAAAATTTATCGCTCTGCTGCAGCGCGCTTGCATTACGGCACGAAAGGGAATGTGGCACGAGGCCGCACAGGATCTGCGCCAGGCAAATGAGATTGCACAAAGAACTAACAAAACGAGCCTAGAAAGACCTGAGACGGAGATCTTGCGGCGCATTTTTGACCTTTTCAGCTACGCCCCGCATACGTTTAACGGAGCCGGTGAATTTCGGCAAGCCTTGAAAAAAATACGACCGAAGGCGCTCCAGCGTCATATGCGAGCGGCAATTCTCTGGCCGCTTCCTTTCACTCTCGGCGCCGCGCTGCTGAACGGCCAGTACGCGAATTTTTGGCGCTTCGTAGGGGTATATTTCAAACTCGCCACTCCAAGCGCCGTTTTTTATTCAGTAACCAGCCCGTCATTTCTCTACGCCGGAATCGATTTAATACGAAGGCGTCCCGGTGCGAGCGGCTGATCGAACGAAGGCAGTTAATTAATTTGCATAGACGATAGGTTCCGGCTTCGTCATTCGCCAATAAATATGAAAACCCCATTTCTCAAGCTGGTCTAGCAAATCCGTTCGCGGGTCGATGAACGCAATCTCGCGTGCATGTTGATGAACATCATCCATGGAGAAATAACGGGCTTCGAGAGCACCGGACGCGAGCCACACATCGGATATTTGCGGAGAACGGAGCGTGCGAAGCATCTGAGGATAGGCCGTGTAATAACGTGCCTCCAGATTGGGCTTATTCGTCGAAACGAGCACGAAGCTCTTCTTGTCTTTCCGAATTCGTGGCAGCATGTCGTCGATGAAATCGGATATCTCTGTTCGTCCGCTTATTGCCGGCGTGCTCGCGTAAAGCACGCGACTCGCAGAATTCTCCAGGAACAAAGGAATCGTAAGGAGCAAAACAATTAGAGGCACCTGCGGAGAAATACGGTAATACCGGAATAGAAAGCAACCAGCGGCCAATCCGATCCCCGCCAGCATGGGAATGAAATACCGTTCGGTGAAGGCGTGCGTAATAAGCTCCCCCAGTATGTAACCGGCGATCGGAATGATGAGAAATAACCAGCCGAGCCGCTCTTCCCGGGTTTGCGATCCAACGCTTCTGGTGGCCCTACCGCCTGCCCAAGCCAATAACACGACCACGCATACGAAAGCAAAGATCGGTCCGAGCAGCATAGTTGTATACGCCTCTTGAAGGTTATGAAAAGAAGGGAGCGCCCAGAAACGAACATGGCGCATCTGCGATGAGGCCCGGATGAAGGGAAGGTGCACGACGATCGCTAGTCCGATGCCGGCGACGCCGCAGAGGAGCCGGCCTGAAAGGAATGCGCGCAGACCCCGGCTGCGCAGTTCGTCGGCGGCAAACGGAAGTATCAGCAGGACAGCATAGTAATGTGCGGATATCGCCAGCATCATTGACAGGCCGAAGAGCAGCGCGTTTCTCTTGGAATGCCACGCTGAAACATCTCCGGCGGATGTCCAAAACCAAAGTGCGAGCGTAGAAGCAAAAAACAACAGAGCATACGGCCGCGCTTCGTAAGCGTAAGGGGGCAGGAAGGTAACGAGTAGAATACCGATGGTTGCGAGCCCGAAGAGCCCATTCGTGAGTCTTCGAACCTGATGGAAGAGAAGCAGTAGCCCGGCAGTAAGAAAGATGGTGGATGGAAGTCTGGCGGCAATCTCAGTCCAGCCAAGTACAGAACACACGAATCTGACGATCAACGTGTTTAGGGGCGGCGTTTGATCGTAAATCAGGTGAAAGTTTGCCAGTACGTCCTTTATTGTCGGCGACCGCGCGATCAAGACCGTGATGATCTCGTCGTACCAGAATGGACGCCGGGCGGCGATCGCTAAGCTCAACCCAGCCAGACATGCGCATAATGCAATGGCAAGAATTCCGCTCCTTGCTTCAACCCAATCGGCAACGGATTGCCATGAAATCGCTTCAGGCGCGCGCGTAAGCGCCACTTTCGGACTAGACATTGTAACCTTTTAAACGTTCGGTTGTTTAACGGCCATGGCGTTAGTTCGAGGCCGATTTTAAGCCTTAAATGTAACAGTGAAGAGGAGCAATACCAATCAGGTTAAACTACCAAGTGCGGGCTGCCACGCGACGCAGAACGACAAATGGCGTCCTCTGTCTGGTAGCTTTACTGGTCCCAAGCACGAAATCCATCTGAATGATCAAGCTTTCCGATTACGTATTCGGCTTTTTGGCGGAGAAAGGTGTCAAGGACGTTTTTTTGGTAACGGGCGGCGGTGCCATGCACCTGAACGATTCGCTCGGGCGTGAGAGTCGCATCCGTTACGTCTGTAATCACCATGAGCAAGCCTGCGCCATGGCTGCCGAATGCTATGCGCGCGTTACCGGCGGCATTGGTGTTGTAAATGTCACTACCGGTCCGGGAAGCGTGAATGCGCTAAATGGCGTTTTCGGCGCGTGGACCGACTCTGTCCCACTGCTGGTGCTCTCCGGTCAGGTGAAGCGCGAAACCTGTGCTGCCGTGCGCAGTATTGAGAATATCCGGCAGTTAGGCGATCAGGAAGTGGATATCGTTCGGATGGTAAAGCCGATCACGAAGTATGCTGTTCTTGTCTCCGATCCTTCTACCATCCGTTATCACCTGGAAAAGGCGTACCATTTGGCCGTTTCGGGGCGACCGGGTCCGTGCTGGCTTGATTTGCCGGTAGACGTGCAGTCGGCCAAAATCGATCCCGAAGAACAGGCAGGATACGATCCCGCAGAAGACGAGCAGCACTTCGATAAAGAGACTTTGCGGCAGCAATGCCAGGAGATCATCCGCAGGCTGCGTGAAGCGAAGCGCCCCGTGGTTATGGCCGGGTCGGGCGTGCGCGCCGCCCATGCTCTCGACGGGTTTGAACAGCTTATTCGCAAGCTCTGCATACCGGTTACAACCGCATGGACTCACGATCTGATCGCGACGAACGATGAGTTGTTCTGCGGGCGACCAGGCACCATCGGCGAGCGGGCGGGTAATTTCACCGTCCAAAACTCGGATGTCCTCCTTGTGCTAGGCTCACGCCTCAATATCCGGCAAGTGAGTTATAACTGGCCCTCGTTTGCCCGTGAAGCTTTCAAGATTCAGGTGGATATCGATCCTGCGGAGCTGAAAAAGCCCCTGGTTGT
>DAISJE010000260.1:5270-6794 GCA_036821665.1 Bryobacteraceae bacterium
TTCCCGTTTGCTGTGATCTGCGCGCCTTCCTGACTGAACTGAATTCGCAGCTTAACGGGTGGCGGCCCTTGCCCGCTCATCGCGATTGGCTCGCGTGGTGCCGGGAGCGTGTGGCGCGTTATCCAGTGGTTCAGAGCAAACACCGCCGGTCTTCATCGCCTTTGAACCCGTACTACTTTATCGAGTTGCTATTCAACGGACTGTCAAACGACGATGTAGTCGTTTGTGGGAACGCGACCGCGTGTATCGTGCCGTATCAAGCTGGGCACTTGAGGAAAGGGCAACGCCTGATCTCGAACTCCGGTTCGGCCTCGATGGGCTACGATCTTCCTGCGGCAGTCGGAGCGGCGGTGGCGCGCCGGTCTGAGCGTGTTATTTGCCTTGCAGGGGATGGCAGCGTTCAGCTCAATATACAGGAGTTGCAAACGCTGGTTCAGTATCAATTGCCCGTGAAACTGCTCGTCTTAAATAACGGCGGGTATCTCTCGATCCGGCAAACGCAATCGAACTTCTTTGGGCGTTCCATCGGTTCCGGCCCAGAGAGCGGAGTGTCGTCTCCAGATTTCACCAGGGTGGCGCAAGCATACGGTATTCCTTCTGCTTGCATCACGGGTGTGGATTGCATGCCGCGGCTTTGGGAGTTGCTTGCCGCGCCAGGGCCGGCCCTTTGCGAGGTCATGCTTGATACCAAACAGGAATTCGAGCCGCGGTTGAAATCTCGCCAACTGCCGGACGGCACAATCGTGTCGCCGGCTTTGGAAGACATGTTCCCCTTTCTGGATCCTGACGAGTTGCGCTCGAATCTGTTCATTAAGCCGCAATGAAATGGAATACGGCAATCCGTGCCGCGCTTTTTGACCTGGATGGAACGCTCGTTGACTCGTTGGCCGGCATCGAGTTTGCCGTAGATCATGCGTTTTCCGTTCTAGGACTTCCAGTACGAAAGCGTGAATTGCGGCCGCTGATTGGTCCGCCTATCGGGAAGATTTTTCAACAACTATTGCCCGAGAGCAATGAAGAGCAACTTAGAGCGCTGGAAACGGCCTTCCGGTCTTGCTATGATTCCTCCGGTTGGCGGAAGACCGTTCTGCATGAGAATGCCACGCGTGTGCTCGAAGTACTGAGCCGCGCGCGCGTCCAACTCTTTCTCGTTACAAACAAACCGGCTTTTTCTACGCATCGAATACTGGAAATGCTGAATATTGGGCAGTTCTTTCAAGTAGTACTCTGCCGGGATTCACGAACGCCAGGCTTTCAGTCAAAAACGGAAATGCTGGAGCACTTAGCCGGTACGTATAACTTTCGGCGCGAGGAGTGTCTGTATATAGGCGATACATATGAGGACTACATGGCGGGCATGGAGTCCCGTATCCAGACGGCCGTTGTGATCCGCGGTGAGATATGCGACGATCACAGATATCCGGGCGATGTAATTTGCAAGAATCTGATTGAATTATTACCCGACAACCTTAAATTAAAAGAGATTGCATGATTGATCGCGATATTTTTGACGAGCTTTTCGTA